>NZ_JAIXRZ010000027.1 GCF_027484945.1 Flavobacterium sp. | reverse complement strand
TTGACTATTGGTAGCATTTTCTGAAGCTTCTGCAATTCCTGCACCTAATAGACCTGCAAAATATTGGCCATAGGCACTGGCTAAAAACCACATTCCCATGATAACGGCTTGCGTCTTTTGAGGCGATAATTTGGTCATGGCACTCATTCCGATTGGGGATAGACACAATTCTCCAAACGTAATCACAAACCAACCGAATGTAAATAGGTCTAAAGAGGTTTTTCCATCGGGTCCAGCGAAGAATTGTGTGTAATAAAACACCCAAAAACCGCCAGCTAGAAATAAAAACCCGAGTCCAAATTTCACAACTGTATTGGGTTCGATTTTCTTTTTTGCCATCCAAATCCATACCATTCCAATTAAAGCTGCGAAAACAATTACAAAAAGTGAATTGGCCGAATTATTGACCCCGTTAGGATCTAATTCAATACCACCGACTGTATTTTTTAAATTATTTGCTGCAAACAAACTCAAGGAACCCCCACTTTGTTCGAAAAAAGCCCAAAAGAAAATAGAGAAAATAATAAATATTAGCGCTGCTAGTAGCTTGAGGTTTTCCGACTTTGAAAAGTTTTTCATTTCATAAAGCAGATAGACCACCGATAAGGGACCAATTACCATCATAAAATAATCGGTATAAGTGGTATTGGCAACCATTTTAATAATGATTGGAATAAAAATCAACGAGGCTATATAGGTTCCAACCTCCAAAATTTTTCGCTTTGACCCTTCACAATTGGTTAGCGGTGAAAGTCCGATATTACCTAAACTTTTTTGAGTTTGCGTAAAAGTTAATAAACTTATAATCATAACTACTGAGGCGAAGCCAAATGCATAATTCCAACGTAATTGCTCCGGAATAAAAGTACTCCACAAATTTCCATTAGCAACCGCAATACAAATATATCCCCCAATTAGTGCGCCTAAATTAACCCCAGCATAAAACAAAGAAAATCCTGCATCGCGTCTAGTATCATTATCGCGATACAATTGACCTACCATTGAAGAAATATTGGGTTTAAAAAATCCAGTACCTACAATGGTAAATCCGATTCCGGTAAAAAACAAGTCTTTCGGACTTACCGCAAGTATAATACTACCAATAATCATTAAAAGACCACCCCAAAACAAAGATCGGCGTAAGCCTAAAATTTTATCGGCAAATAAACCTCCAATAAAAGTAAAGGCATAAACCCAAGCTTGGGTAGCACCGTATTGCAAATTGGCGGTCGTTTCACTCATATCGAGTTGGCTCACCATAAACACAGCGAGCATTCCACGCATACCGTAGAAGCTAAATCGCTCCCACATTTCACTAAAAAATAAATACCACAACTGTTTCGGGTATTTTCCTTTAAAATCTTGAATCTGTTCTATTGTTAGTGGTTCCATTAGCGAATTCCATTTTCACGCATTACGGCGTTTAATCGTTTTAATAAGACAAACATTAAAGTAGCTGCAAAAAGCAACAAGGTAAAGTTTATCCAAAAGAAATTGGATTTATCTTCATAACTATCCCACATACTCGCCAAAACTCCCGACAACTTATTTCCAATAGAAGTAGCTAAAAACCATCCGCCCATCATTAACGAAGTAATGTTCCTCGGGCTTAATTTGGACACTACAGATAAACCCATCGGACTCAAAAAGAGTTCCCCAATGGTGATTACACCATAGTTGGCCACCAACCACCAAACAGACACCTTTTCAGCACCATTTTGACCCGCTTTCACGGCTGCAACCATTACTAAAACGGATAGGGCCGAAATTAATAAGCCAAATGCGATCTTGGTGGGCGTTGTTGGTTCTTTTTGACGGTGACGTAAAAACGTAAAAAAGGCCACGACCAAAGGTGTCAATAAAATGACCCACCCGGGATTAATCGACTGACTTAAATTGGACGACCAAGTGTAGACCGAAGTTGCTTCTTGTGGCTTTTTCTCAGGAGCCACATTGCGGAAATACAAGGGATAATCGACCGTTTTAACCACTTCCCCGTCTTTCTTTTGAATACGGAAATAGTCATCATATAAAGCAACACTGTCTTTTTTATAGTGCAAGGTATCTACTAATACTAATTTAGAACCAATTTGTTGAGCTGTACCCGTTAATTCACGATCGGTATATTTATCACCCCAATTATTTAAAGCCGAACCGTTTAATTTGAAAACCGCCCAGAACAAAATTACAACCGCAAAAATAGAAAGTAAGGCTCCTATCGGACGCTTCTCTTCGACTTTGGCCTTAAAATACAAACTTCCGTAAAAGAAAATTACGGGGATACAAGCAAATATAAAAGCATCCGTACTATCAGAACCAAAGATATAACTGTCGGTATTGGTATCCGAATACGTTCCTTTTAACATCCAACCAATAACGCCAAAAACCACTGAGGGCAATAAAATATACAATACAATTTTACTGAAGGGCATGTCGCCAGGCTGTTCACCTTTTTTCTCGACTTTATCCCCATAATGTTTGGAACCCAATAAAAAGACAATGACCCCAATTAACATTCCGACACCGGCCGCCATAAATGCATACTGCCAACCGAATAGAATTTTAAATGCAGCACCAAAGAAATTACAAATAAAAGCTCCCACATTAATACCCATATAAAAGATATTATACCCCTCATCTTTCTTGTCTTTATAGTGGTCGTCATTGTAGAAATTCCCTAGTAATGTAGAAATATTCGGTTTAAAAAACCCATTTCCAAGAATTACCAACGTCATTGCGAGATACAACATAGGCATACTGTGAATTCCCATGAGCATATACCCGGCTCCCATCATAAGTCCGCCAATGACAATCGATTTTTTATAACCCCAATAACGATCGGCAATTAATCCTCCAATAAACGGCGTCAAAAAAACCAAAGCGATAAAGGTACCATACAAATCGGCAGATTCTTTTTCGGTCATGGCAAATCCAGCTTCTACATCTTTTAAATAAAGCGTAAAAATCCCGATCATTAAATAATAACCAAAACGTTCCCACATTTCTGATAAAAACAAATAAGGCAGCGCCTTAGGATGACTTTTCCACATAGTTAATTGTATTTAAAAAACAAAACCTACAAGTGTCGCTTGTAGGTTTGAAAGATATAAAATTATTTTTAATCGAATTATGTGATCCCGTGCATCATTTTCTTCAATCGAGGAGATAAAACCGCTAAAATAATAGCCGCTATACCACACAATACCACAAATACCATAAAGAACTCATAGAGGTTGTGAATTTCAAATCCAGCGAAGGAAGTATTTGAAATAGGAAGTTGTTCTTTCTCAAATAAAGCAATTTGATCGGGAGTTAGGGTAACTTTCTTATCTAAAACATCCTGTAAATTGAAACCTAATTTTTCGGCTTTCTCAAACTTATCTCCCGTAGCAGGAATAATCGCACCCAAAGAACCCGCTAAAGCATACCCTGCCGCATTGGAAATAAAGAAAACTCCATACAATAAAGAAGCAAAACGCTTAGGAGCCAGTTTTCCAACCAACGACAATCCAATGGGCGATAAACACAATTCCCCTAAGGTTTGAATGAAATACAGTAACATTAACCATTTAATTGCCAACAAACCTGAATTCCCTAAATCTTTTACATTATGAGCAATGATAAAGTAACTCAATGCAATAAACGCTAATCCAAATGCCTGTTTTAAAGGCGAAACCGGTTCTTTTCCAGACGCTCTTAATTTATCCCACAACAAACTAAAGGGTAGTGCCATCATGACAACAAACACTCCATTAAAAATTTGTACCATAGAAGGAGGCATATTCCAGCCGAAAATATTACGATCCGTTTGGTTATCGGCAATAAATGTCAAAGACGAACCGGCTTGTTCGAAAGCTGCCCAAAAGAAAATAATAAAAAATGAGACGATATAAATTACCCAAATTCGTTGACGTTCCACCTTTGTTTCGGCCGAACTCATAATTAAGTAGGCTAATGAAATCCCAGCAGAATAAATAAATGGATAAATAATTCCTTTAATCAATTGACCCATTTCAACAGAAGAAAAACCAAACTCGCCAACTAATAAATAACGAAACACAAAAAACAATACTGCAAAAATCCCCACTGCAGCACCCATCGCTGAGCTTTTAAAATGTGCCGTTTGCGTTTCCCCTTCTTCAAAATCATTCGCATCATTATGTTTCGGCAAACCCCCTATTGGTCGGCCTTCTGGAGTAACAACATACTTATTTTTTAAGATAAAAAATGTTATCGTACCAATCACCATCGCGATCGAAGCCGCTAAAAAGCCCCATTTGAACGCAAAAATATCACGCACCCCTGTTTCGGCATCTTTCACATCGCCTACCCATGGGCAAATAAATTGTCCTAAGAACGCACCAATGTTAATTCCCATATAGAAAATTGTAAAGGCAGAATCCAGTTTGTTTTTCTCTTGTTTAGGATACAAACTTCCTACCATTGAAGAGATGTTTGGTTTAAAAAATCCATTACCAAATATGATAATAAATAAAGCCGACCACATAAATATCTTCGCAGTTCCAATACTGGAATCAAACGTTGAGGCGCTAATAAATAACAAGAATTGCCCAATAGCCATTAACGTACCGCCCAGCATAATACTATAACGGTTTCCAATATATTTATCGGATATAAACCCTCCGAGTAATGGAGTTAGGTAACATAATGCAAGAAATCCACCATAAATAATTGCGGCATCTGCCTCCTTAATTAATAAGGAGTTCACCATAAATAACGTTAGAATTGCACGCATTCCATAGAAATTGAAACGCTCCCACATTTCGGTTCCGAATAGTACCCATAGCCCTTTAGGATGGCTCTTTTTTACTGCTGCTTCACTCATAAATAGTTCGTTTAGTTTGTTAGGTTAATTATAATTTTTCTTTAATAAAATTGGTCATTTTGTTAAACAATTGAATACGGGTTTTCCCCCCATAAATCCCATGGTTTTTATCGGGATAAATGGCCCAATCAAATTGCTTGTTGGCCTGTACTAAGGCTTCAATCATTTGCATCGAATTTTGAACATGCACATTATCGTCGGCGGTTCCATGAATTAATAAGAAACTGCCTTTTAACTTACTCACGTGGTTAATCGGTGAATTATCATCATAGCCGCTTGCATTTTCTTGGGGTGTTTGCATATAGCGTTCGGTGTATATCGAATCGTAAAAACGCCAATTAGTAACGGGTGCTACTGCGATTGCCATTTTAAATACATCTGCTCCTTTGAACAAACAATTGCTCGCCATAAATCCACCAAACGACCAACCGAAGATACCAATGCGCGTTGAATCTACATAGGGATAGGTCCCTAAAAATTTGGCAGCATCAATTTGATCTTCTACTTCAAATTTTCCTAATTCCTTTTGGGTACATTTTTTAAACGCTGCCCCTTTAAAACCGGTACCGCGACCATCTACACAAACGGTGATATACCCTTGCTGCGCCAATTGCATAAACCAATAATCGTTGGTATCGAGCCAGTCATTGGCCACCTGTTGTGAACCCGGACCGGAATATTGATACATGAAAACAGGATATTTTTTAGTAGCATCAAAATTTTTGGGTTTTATCATCCATGCGTTTAATGCGTGTCCTTTTGCTGTCGTTAACACAAAAAATTCTTTGGCAGGCAAATCGTATGCTTTTAATTTTTCGGTCAAACTCGAATTTTCTAAAATCATTTGTACCTGGTCACCTTCTTTGGCGCTATGTAACGAGTACATTGGTGGAACTGTTGCTGAAGAATAGGTATTAATAAAATATTCAAAGTTTGGACTAAACATCGCGGCATTGGTACCCTCCTGCTTGCTCAATTTGATTTTTCTTTTGCCATCGATACAAATACGATATACATCGCGTACAATCGAACCATTTTCCGTTGATTGGTAAAAAATCGATTTTGTTTTTTCGTCAAAACCATAATAAGCCGTCACCTCCCAAGCCCCTTTAGTCACTTGATTTTTTAACTTACCGTTTTTATCGTATACATAAATATGGTTCCAACCATCGTGTTCAGAGGTCCAAATAAAGCTATTGTCTTTTAAAAAAGTTAAATTATCATGCACATCGACGTAGGCATTATCTTTTTCATTTAAAACAACTTTTGCAGCGGTTGTAGTCCCATCGATAAATAACAAATCTAAATTGTTTTGATGCCTATTGAGCACTTGAGCACATAACACATTAGCATCGTTGGTCCAACGCATACGCGCAATATAAAAATCTTTGTATTGTGATAAATTCACTTCTTTTTTTAGATTGGCGATTAAATCGAAAATATGCAATGAAACCGCTGCATTCTTTTCACCTGCTTTCGGGTATTTGAACTTTTCTTGACCTGGATACAATGCTTTTTGATAGATATCCATCGAAAATTCAGGCACCTGACGCTCATCAAAACGTATAAAAGCTATTTTTTTGCTATCGGCACTCCAATCAAAAGCCCGAACAAAAGCAAATTCTTCTTCGTATACCCAATCGGTGATTCCGTTTATAATTGCATTTTTTTCGCCATCTTCTGTGATTGTTGTTGAAGTTCCACTAGCAACATCCAGCACATACAAATTATTCGTCTTCACATAAGCAATCTTTTTGCCGTCTGGAGAAAACAAAGGTTCTTGAACTTGGGTTAATATTTTGCGCAATGATTTCGAAGTCAAATCATATAAAAAGTAATCCGCAGTAAACGAATGACGGTAAATTGGAACCGAATTATTTGCAATTAACAGTTGCTTTTCATCTGCACTAAACACATAACTATCAATTCCCTCGGAAAGAATAGTAAAATTTTTGGTATCTAAAAGAGTACTTACTTTTTTTAGCGTTGCATAATCATACAAATCGATTTGCTGGCTTTGGGTGGTGCGATCGGTATTTAATACCGTATACTGATTGGCGTTTTTCATGGCTTGCAGTTCTTCCATCCCCTTTGGTCGAAATACACCGGAATAAATTGCTTCTACAGATACTTTTTGTTGTGCCACAACATGGCAGGCAAACATGAGTAAAAACCAGAAAATACTTCTTTTAATCATAGACAAAAAAATTGATTGTTATCGACTTCAATTTTAATGAAAAAAATGCAAACTACCGCCTTTTTTTATCCAAAATACACGTAAACAAAGCTTTTTATTTTGTAAAAATTACATCAATCTCTTCGTTGAAGCTGTATCTTTGTCGTATAAATTGATAATCAACTGAAAATGAATCAAGCCGTATCCGGATTTTCAAAATTATCCAAAGAAGAAAAAATCCAATGGATTGCCCAAACGTACTTTAACACACCAGAGGAAGCGGAAAAAGTTCTGAAACAATACTGGAACCAGGATCATAAACTGCAACAACTTCATGATGAATTTATCGAAAACACCTTAACCAATTTTTACTTGCCGATGGGTATTGCACCTAACTTCAATATTAACGGTCGGTATTATGCGGTACCGATGGTTATCGAGGAAAGTTCGGTTGTAGCCGCGGCAGCCAAAGCCGCTAAATTTTGGAGTACGCGGGGCGGATTTAAAACTACGGTTCTTGCTACTGAAAAAATAGGTCAAGTTCATTTTTTATTCAACGGTTCAATTGAAAAATTACAGCCTTTTTTTGATACAATTAAACCGCAACTTTTAGCCGATACTGCATCAATAACCCACAACATGAACAAGCGTGGCGGGGGTATTTTGGATATTGAATTGCGCGATAAATCGAACGAATTGGCACATTACTTCCAGCTACATGCAACTTTTGAAACTAAAGACAGCATGGGCGCCAATTTCATCAACTCGTGTTTGGAGCAATTTGCGAAAACTTTACGAGAAGCAGCTTCTCTGGAAAGTACATTCACTGAAACCGAACAAAATATAACTATTGTGATGAGTATTTTATCCAATTTTGTTCCCAATTGTGTGGTTCGGGCTGAAGTCTCCTGCAAAGTTGAAGAATTGGCTGAAAAGAAAATTGATGATCCCCGTGCTTTTGCCGAAAAATTTGTTCAAGCAGTTACCATTGCCGAAATCGAAACTTTCCGAGCGGTAACCCATAACAAAGGAATCATGAATGGAATTGATGCGGTAGTATTGGCTACGGGCAATGACTTCCGTGCGGTTGAAGCAGGGGTTCATGCTTTTGCTGCTCGAGAAGGAAAATACAGCAGTTTGTCACATGCCAAAATCGAAGACGGAATATTCTCGTTTTGGATGGATGTTCCCTTGGCTTTAGGAACAGTCGGAGGGCTTACCTCATTGCATCCATTAGTAAAAATCGCTCTCGAAATTTTGGGCAAACCCTCAGCGCAAGAGCTCATGCAAATTGTAGCTGCAACGGGGCTTGCGCAAAACTTTGCAGCAATTCGTTCCTTAACAACTACTGGAATTCAAGAAGGACACATGAAAATGCACTTGAACAACATATTAAATCAATTTCAAGCAACTCCAGAAGAACGAAAAATTATTGCAGCACATTTTGCTGAACAAACCGTTACACATGCCGCTGTTGTAGCATTAATTGAACAATTACGCCGATAGTTAAGTATAGCATGGAAAAAACCTTTTACAGTAATGGTAAACTTCTAATCACCGGAGAATATGTTGTTTTGGATGGTGCAAAAGCCCTTGCGTTGCCCACTCGATTTGGTCAAAGTTTACATGTCTATCCCGGAAAAGATCATCAGATTCATTGGAAAAGTTTTGACCATGACAACAGCATTTGGTTTGAAACGAGCATCGCATTTGATTCAATCCTACGTAAAGAACAATTGGAAGGCCCATTTGATATAAAAAACACGCTAATCGAAATTTTACACGAAGCCTGTCAAATGAATACCGATTTCTTACTCGAATCGGAAGGATTTCAAATTGAAACCCAATTGAGTTTTCCAAAAAACTGGGGGTTGGGCACATCGTCTACTTTGATTAACAATATTGCTCAGTGGGCACAAATTGATGCGTTTACTTTATTAAAACGAAGTTTTGGAGGAAGTGGTTATGACGTGGCCTGTGCGCAACATGACGCGCCCATAATCTATCAACTACAAAATGAACTTCCTAAAGTAGAAACCATCAGTTTTTCCCCATCGTTTTCAAACAAAATCTATTTTATTTATCTCAATCAGAAACGGAGTTCCAAAGCAGCTATTGCAGCCTATATGGATAAACAAGGGGAAATTGATAAAACAATTACTACCATCAACGCAATTACACAACGTATAATTACTGCTCCGACTCCAAAAGAATTTGCACAAGCCTTGCGTGAACATGAAATTGCACTAAGCGATGTTTTGGAAGAAATGACCATTCAAGAAGCATTGTTTGCGGACTTTGATGGAGTAATTAAAAGTTTGGGAGCTTGGGGAGGTGATTTTGTGATGGCTATAGCTAAAGAAGACCCAACCGCATATTTTATAGCTAAAGGATATCCAATAGTTGTACCTTACCACAAAATGATTCTTTCTTAAAACAAAAAATCCCGAGTAACTACTACCCAGGATCTTCTATTTATTGGACATCTATTAATAAAATTCTAAACGATTATCTTCAATATCGGCAGCATTTTTCAACGTTGGAATAACACGTCCTGTATTTTGAATGGCTTGTTGTTTTAGTTTAGTGATATAGTCATCGTATTTTGCAATTTTTGGAGCTTTTGTAACTGATTTGGTTTGCACTACATATACTCCTGAAATTCCTTCAATAGGTGCTGAAACTTTATTTACCCCAGTACCAATTGCTGTACCTACCACTTTAGGCTCCATACCTACATTAGGCAACATAGGACTATCAATAGCAACTGCTGCACTATTTTGAACCGTCACTTTATTTGCCGCAGCAATTGATGCCAACGAACCACCTTTCATTTTTGCTAAAATGATTTGTGCTTTTTTCTCGTTTTTGATCAATCCTTCTACCGATGGGCGCGCATCTTCAATATTGGTTAGTCCTTTTGGATTAATTTTTTTCAAACGAGCAATAACGTGACCTACATTCACCACTTCAAAGCGTTTGATGTCACCTACATTGGTATCATCGGTATATGCCCATTTTACAATTTGACGTTGATTTCCGGCTGCACCAACAGCTTCATCCATTGCTTTTGCACGAACCGACTCTACTTTAAGATTGGCTTTTTTAGCTATTGCTGCAAAATCTTTAGCAGCAGCATCCATTTCAAATTGAGTTGCTTTAGTATAGGCTTCATTCGTAGTTGACTCAGAAGGCTGAATTTTGTGAGCGATTGTGGCTAAACGAACGGCATCTTGCTTATCGGTAACATTAATAATATGATACCCAAACTCCGATTCAACCAAACCAATAGTTCCAACAGGATTGTTAAATGCAAAATCGTTGAACGGTTTTACCATTTGACCTGGCCCAAAATAACCTAAGTCACCTCCTTGTTGAGCAGAAGAGTCATCTGAATTTGTTAGGGCCAACATCATAAATGAACTAGGATTGGCTTTTGCTTGTGCTAACAAACTCTCGGCTTTAGCTTTTGCTTCTTCTTTTGTTCTTTTTTCCTTTTTCTGTACACGATCAATTCCTTCCCAGCTAATCAAAATATGACTCGCTTTCACTTTATCATTAGCTTTACGACCGATCATTTTACTTAAACAGTAATGCTTATTATTGATGTAAGGCCCGTAAATCTCACCTGTAGGTAAGTTGAATAATGCATCCGCAGCTTCAGTAGGCAATTGTTGTTTTGAAACATAAGTGGTATCGTAAGGAAGATCAGAATTTTGCCCTACAAATTCAGCTAGGTTCGATGCGTCTTTGAAACCTGGTAATGTATCGTTTGTTCCCGTAGTTTTGTTGTATTCTACTCTAGAATTTAACAAGGCAACTAATTTTTCTTTTACTTCCTCTTGATCTTTAGTAGAGGGCTTATCTTCTACAAGCACAAATTCAATTTCACGCGTTTCCTCTGCTTTGAAACGTTTTTCGTGTTTTTTCATATATGCAGTGATATCTTCATCGGTAACTTTTACTTCACTATCTTTTACAGAAGAATACATTACACCTACGTAATCAAAGTTAACTTTGTCTTGCTCTAATGCATATTTGAATTTGCCTTCGGCTTTTGTAGTATACATTCCCGCTTTAACCATGGTGTTGTAAATTTGATATTGTCCATTTAACACCATGTCTTTTTCACGTTCCTCAAACATTTTTGCTTGGTCAGGATTGTTTTTGAAAAAGTCTTTAAACTTAGTCAAATCAAATTTTCCATTGGTTTGAAACATTGGTGCTGAACCAATATTTGGGTCTTTTTTGAAAGCATCCAATTTATAAGCTTCGCCTACACGGATACCCGCTTTATCAAACTGATCAACCAAAAGGGCTTTGTTTACTTCAATTTCCCAAGTTTGATTAACCGCTTGGGTTTGCGTCATCTGTCCGCCTTGACCACTCTTTTCTAGATTCGCTACTTTAACTCTGAAATCTTCAAATGCGATATCTTTTCCATTAACACTTCCAACCTCATGGGACTGACTTTTCAATCCTTTTGTAAACAAATCCTGAACTACAAAGGCTAAAAGTGCAAAACCGATGATCAGTAAAAGCAACCCTGAACGATTTCTAATTTTCTGTAAAACTGCCATTTTATTTCTATTATTTTATTTCAGTCTGCGAAAATACGATTATCTCCGAAATAATAACAATTCGAATCCTATATTTTACCTAAAAAGTTGAAAAAATTATTCGTCCAACAAGACAGCCATCAGAACAACTTCAATTTTTCGGTTTGAAGCTGCTTCAATTTGAAATTGATAGCCAGCAATTTGTAGCGAGTCTCCTTTTTGCGGAATCTCTTCTGAATGATCAACAATGAGCCCTCCCAAAGTACTGTAAGAATCGTTTTCGGGCAAGTTTAGTTTATAGGTTTCATTGATATACGCCACCTCTAATCGCGCTGAAAAACGATACTGACCTTCAGCCAATTGGACTTCTATTTCGGCACCATCATTGTCGTGTTCATCTTCAATTTCACCAAACAATTCTTCAATAATGTCTTCTACCGTAATGATACCCGATGTACCGCCATATTCATCCAATACTACTGCTACCGATTTTCTTTTTTTGGTCAAAAGATTTAATACATCTTTGATAAAAATAGTTTCGGGAACAAATTCGACTGGAATCATGACCGACTTTAGGGTTCGTGGTTTTTTGAAGAGTTCAAACGAATGCACATATCCCAAAATATCATCCAATGTGTTTTGAAATACAATGATTTTAGAATAGCCCGTTTGGACAAATAATTCGCGCAAATTGGTAACCGAATCATACACTTCAATTGCAACTAATTCGGTACGTGGTGTCATGATATCGCGTGCTTTCACTCCAGAAAACTCCAATGCATTTTGAAAAATTTGAATTTCAGAATCGACGGCTTCATTTTCGCCTTTGGCATTCATTTGCTGCGAAATATAATTGCCCAATTCGACTTTACTAAAATAGGAAGGTACGTAATCGCCCTCGGTTTTAAAGAATTTCTTCAATAGAAAATCAGAAATCCAAATAATAAAAGAAGAAATGAAGTTGAATAGTGTATAGAAAACATAGCTGGGAATTGCAAAGAATTTCATTACACTATTGGCGTAGATTTGAAAAAAAACTTTCGGAAGAAATTCAGAAGTTATCAATACAATTAGGGTAGAAATCACCGATTGTATCAAAACATTAGTGATATTATCAAAGTGATAACCCATTGAAAAAATATGTTGGGTGATTAAATCGCCCATAAAAAACCCGTACACAACCAAGGAGATATTATTTCCAACGAGCATCGTTGCAATAAACTTGGAAGGTTTTTCAGTAATCGTAGTGAGAATACGCGACAAAAAAGTGTCTTGTTTTTTCTCTATCTCTAAATAAATTTTATTGGAAGAAACGTAAGCAATCTCCATCCCTGAAAAAAAAGCGCATAAAAGCAGACAGATGATGATTACGAGTATATTCATTTAGGACTCGGATGAATTTTGACGGTTTTTAAACTTTTTAGCAAAATGATTTCTGAAGAAAAACAGAAAAACAGAGGCCAAAGCAATCCCAACGCTCACCCAAGGCTTGGGTTGCTCATTCCAATGTGTTGCCGCGTCAAAAGCGAAAAATAAACCGGCTATTAAATAAACGTATTTTGTAATGTTTAAATATCTCATATTATTGAACTTGATCGACTATTCCGGAAACCCGTTGCGAATTAATAATTTTTAAATCTTTACTAAAATCAACTCCTTCACCTTGAGAAACTCCTTTGGGATCGGAAAACTTATACCGCTTTTCGGTAAAAAACCATTCATTTTTTTGATCAAAATACAGTTGTTCCGTTTCAAAAACCTGTCCCGATGTGTTGGTAATTTTTACACTGCCTTGTAAATCGATCATATCGGAATCTTTAAAACGCACACCGTACTTAGCCGTTACAAATGTTGGCTTCCCTTGTGCATCATACAAGGTCACTTGTAAACCTTTCGGAAATTCGGTAAAAGGATATTTTACAGTGGCATAATCCAACATTTTGGGACTAATTAAAACGGATTTTATTTTTCCTGAATCGGTATATTTTATATGGATAGAGTCGGCATCACCACTAGGATTGAACTCAGAAAAAACCGATTTTTGTACTTCGCGAAAATTGCCTTCACAAGCCAAAATGCTGATCAAAACTAGCATACCAAAAAGCACTGAACCCCATTTTTGCATTACCAAGTGACGGTTTTATTTATCCAACAACCCAAATTTACCGAATTCTTTTTTCTTTTTGATGGTTGCATTTTCATTTTTGCTATAAACGCCATCTCCTTTTTTTGTGCTGCTGCAGCATATTTTGGATCAATCTTAGCCGCTTCTGCTGCCGCTTGCGAAGCCAAATAATATACCGCATCAACTTGTAACCCTTCAAATTCACAAAAAACAATAGACGCTTGATAAATTTCACTCATCAAAAGTGGGTAATTTGGATTCTTCGGGTCGGCCTGCATGGCTTTCTTCAACAATGATGCCGATTGGCCAGGATCTGACCCCAAAAACAATGGTACTAAATTACTTGCACGATCTGCTTTTACGGCTGGATTTTCTTCAAGATCAACCGCAGCAAACAAATAGGGCGTTGCACGATCTAAAGACTCCATTGACAACTTTGCCATTCCTAATAAATAGGATGAAAATGGCGTTTCTTTTAATTGATATGTGTATAAAGCTAATGTCAAAAATGTTGGATTTCGCTGGCATTTTTCATACATCTCGTTAGTAAGGGCTATACACAAATCGAAGTCGTTTGATTTTGACTCGAAAACACTTTTCGTATATTTTTCTAACGTCACACACGTTACACGCTCATTAATTTGAGGATGGGTGCTGATATACTGAACTAAATTTTCAAACTCATCTGCCTTATTAGGAAATCGTTTTGCATTTTGTAGAGCTTTACTCTTAACATTTAAATAAGCCGCTACAAGATCTATAGAATTATTTTTTTGCGACTCCAATTGCAAAACCGCATCAAAATAGCATTTATACGCCAATGGATTGTCTACAACTGCTTCCCCTTTAAAAAGTGCTTCATGCAACAATTGATAACGCTCAAGAGGTTCGGATTCTTTATCGTTTGACAACAAAAGGGCTCTTTTTACCAAGGCATTGATAGCCATTTCTGGAAACAGCTTTTGAAGAGAAATATAGTAGTTAACTAGCTGAACTTGCTTTTCTTTTCGGCTTTCTGAAGCTGCATTATCATATTCAAATTGCAAAATCTGCTCCCCTTTAGCATATTCTAAAAAGGAAATTTTGGTACATTTTGCGACATAATTTTGCCACAAATCCAGCAGCTCCTTTGATTTTCCATAGCGGTAGTAGTCGTCAAATTGATCGGGAAGTTTACAAGAATCGGTTTGTGCCGTAGTATTTAAAAAAGTACACAACACTGCAAACAATACAATTATTTTTTTCATTGTTGTGATTTTACAATTAATCGTATTTTCTTTTTTGGAACCATTGATCGTTAAACGACAAACTGAAGCCTACATTTAAATACCGTTCGCGTACCAAATTATTGCTTTGTGTACCCCGAGATCCCATTTCAAACAAAACATTTAAATTGGAAAATGTTCCTCGTATCGGGAAACCAAAACCTGTTGTAAAGGCCGTGTCTGTTATGGACTTGTTATTGATCACCAAACCAGTATTTTCATGGCGAACACCTGCACGGTAAACAATACGGGCTAAATAATTTGAAAACGATTTATAATTTGGAATAAAATATCCGCCCAAACTAAACCGAACGGATTGTTCAAATTGGACATTATCAATTGTATTGTAGCGCGCACCAAAATCACTTGTGCTTTGATACAAAATATTAGCTCCAATTGACCAAACACTATTTTTTCCATATCCTATCCCCAAATCAAATTGGGTTGGTAACTTCATTTTATCATCGGGAACTGAATAATTTACGGGATCTCCAATAGGGGTTTCTACAGTTCCCAATCCGGCCCAATTAATCAAGGTCAAGGTCCGATCGTTACTCAAGGTTAATTGACCTCCTGGACGATAGACTGCACTCGTGTAAAATAAATATTTTTTATCAATAAGCTTCTGATAACGCGCACCGATATTAAAATTAACCCCAGATGCAATGGATACGTTTATTTCACGCGTAGCATATTCGACATCACTAAATGAATTAATTGCTTTGGTTTCAATTTTCCCAAAATTATATTGTACATCGGCACCAATAGAAAAATTGGGTGTGATTGCATAGGATGACCCAAAATAAACTTTGTTTATACCTCCAGAACCGGAGTATTGCCTTAAAATTGCATCGGATGAAACATTATACACATTGTACCCTACTGATGAAAACGGAATTAATCCAAACGAAAAACCTATTTTCTTCGTAGGAATCACTAAAGCTAGATAATCCAAAGCCGTTCGTTGGGCTTTGCTTGATTCCGTATTGGATTCAATTCGTCCTGCATTGAATGTTGCACCAACAGAAAATGAGGTAAGACGCAAAGCTGAATAATACGCAGGGTTTTGCAAATTCACATGAATACTATCGCCATGTGAGGTGATTCCACCCATAGCACGATTTTCTAGTGTCCCTTTAAAACGAACATCACCGATACCATAAAACGAATACGGTGAACTGGTACCTTGTTGCGCAAAAACTTCCAGACCAAATAACAGCCAGGTTAGGATATAAAATCGTTTAATCATTATTTTGAAATTCATAGAGTCGAATACTACTTTCCAAAAGAAAATTTGGATTGGCAAATATGGTGTTTTTTAAATGACCTGCCAAAAAATTGGCATCTCCACCCGTTAAAATTATGATAATGTTGTCTTTTTTTTCACTGTAACGCTCAATACAACCTTCTAATTCAAATAATACGCCATGGATGACCCCAGAGTGGATAGCCGTTGAAGTTGAATTTCCAATAATTTCACTAATTGATTGCGGTTGCAGTTCGGGCAGTTGGTCGGTAAAATGATGAAGGGCTTGGTAGCGCATTTGCAGTCCAGGGCTTATAGCGCCACCCAAATAGACATCATCATTACTAATAAAATCATACGTTATACAAGTCCCCGCATCAATAACCAGACGATTGCAATTGGGGTAATGCAAAACGGCTCCAGCAGCAAGCACCATTCGGTCAATTCCCAACGTTTCTGGAGTTGTATAAGCATTGATAAAAGGAAACCGAGATTCGCGAGAAATTTGGTAAATAGTAAACCTATCTTTAAAGGTTGAAAAATTAAATTTCTCGTTGTGTACCACCGCACTATGACAGAGGGTATCGATTTGGGGGTAATTGGTCAGTATCGATTCCAACGCTGCAATGGCATTTTCATAAGCAATCCAGTACTTTTCAATGAGCGTATTATGCTCAAATACAGCGGCTTTAATTTGGGTATTTCCTAAATCGAGTGCAAGAATCATGGCAACTGGGTTAGACTACAAAAGTACGAATAGATTTTTTTTGTTTTTTCTTTTGGATAAATTAAAAATGATTCTATATTTGCACCCGCATTAGCACTGGTACCTTAGCTCAGTTGGTAGAGCAACGGACTGAAAATCCGTGTGTCCCTGGTTCGATTCCTGGAGGTACCACTTAAACCCTTGATAATCCTTTGATTTTCAAGGGTTTTTTCTTTTCGTTATACAATTTACGGCATAATTTTTATCCAAAAGAAAAGGGACCAATAGCCCCTATGTATCATTATTCTTGATTCAATGCTGGATGTGTTGTTAAAACGTATCCTTTTTCAGGCGTAAGCATTACTTTAGTGTGAATTAATGAAATTATTAACTTCTTGCTTGGCCATAGTGTTTAATGAACTTATAAAAAGTGCATTATGACCCCCTGCAATTTCAACAAATTGACTGTTTTGACAATTAGTGCAATTCTGTATTTCTTGTTTGAAAATAGGCCACGAATGCATTTGAATTGGGGAATCATTTAATCCTTGGACAAATATAATATCGGATTTAAAACCATTGGTAAAATTCAATAATGACCTTTCGTAATACGCAGCAGAATTTTCAGAGGTTAATCCATATACATTTTTTAACTTGGTACAGGTTGCACTTGTTTCAACCTGACCATTTTCTTCAAGTTCACATCGATAAACAAGATTTAATGGACCTGGAGCACTCGCAATTACACCATTCGTTTGATGCATTGTATTTAATCGCGTAACCAAATATCCACCTTGAGAATGTCCTGCTAAAAATATTTTTCCAATAGTTACCCCTAATTCTTCATTTGCTTTATTTTTTACCCATAGCAAAGCAGCTTCTGCTTGAACAATATTATCTCCGAATAAAATAAATTCTTGCGGATGGGCAACACTTACAATCATCATGTCATCCCTATTAAGGATCTTTTTAAACTCATCAAGTGCTTTATTCGTTGCAACCATTAATTGAGCATCACTTTGAATAGTTCCATGAAATACAATAAGTACATCCGGATTGTTAACAGCAGGCTTATCAATAACAACATTAACTTTTACATTGTTGTACGTGATCGATTTCGTTATTCGAGAGGCTGCCAATTGATTGTTATTGTCATCCTTTTGACATGAAAATAGAACTAATGATACGAAAAGAAATAGCCGCATAAAAAAGTTATTATTTTGATTAGACTGAATTTTGAGTAATTGGTTTAATAGCTTACTTATTTTGCCTGGGTTACTTAAGTCGATTAGTAAAAGTTTAGACATTAAAAAAGGCTCCTATTGGAGCCTCTCTAAAAAATAACTTAACTAAATAAACTTACTCTTTGATCAATTTTACAGTTTTCGATAGTCCGGTTTCATCAACCAAACGAACAATGTAAAGTCCATCGTTCAATTCATCAATTGAATATTCCCGATCCATAGTAACATTTTCGAAAGATTTAACCAATTGGCCTGTTAATGAAAATATTTGTAGTTGACGCAAATTGACATTAACAAATACCGATCCAGTTGTCGGATTTGGCACAACATTCACGAAATCGAGTTTAGTAATACCCGCATTATTTAAAACTGCTTGGTTACCAAAAACTCTGAATCCTCCGGGCTCTATAGTAATGGATTGATTTGTATTATTAACTGTTAATGGCGAATTATCCATTAAATTATACCAAGCTCCAGTATAGGGAAAACCTGCTGCACCATTAAACGTAGCATCTGTGAAATTTGTTAAAACAAAAACATAACTTAATGCAGCTTGTGGAGATGTAGAGGTCCAAACATCCAATCGTGGACGACCTGTCTCGTTAAAATTCCATGCATAAGTACCATTTTCAAAAACATTTTCGTTTTTCTTAAGGGTAATCATTCGAGACCATGCGTTGTAGATTGCATTTCTATTTAGATCTCCCGTCCAGTTATTTACCCATTGCGGTTGTGGTTTGGTGTCCAATTTACAATCGGGATTTGAAAAAGAAACAGATCCGTTTGTACATTGCCATAAGGAACTTTCCCATCCTAATTCACCAAAATGCCACATCATTTTTGGTCCTGGAACTAAAAACAAAAGGGCACCCATACCTTGTAGACGTTGATGCATCTTATTTAAATTTCCTTGAGTTTGACCGGCTTCGGTAAGCGCTTTATACCCAACTCGCTCTTCATCATGACTTTCTGCATAACCAATAAAACGATTGGTACCATTAGCAACATTAGATAGATTTGCAAAATTACCTTTAACGATGTTAGCATAATCATCTGTCATTTTACGCCATTGCATAATCCCTTTTCCTTCACCCAAACGATAGTTTGCCCATTCATTTTCTTCAGTAGCAGAGCCACCCACACCTAAATGTTCAAAAATAACATACGAAGTAGCATCGGCTTCCCATTGCTTATCGGCATACCATTTTAATTTCCCAACACGGTCGGTTTGATAAGCATTCGTACACGTTTCATCTCCACTAGTACAATTGTTTGTAAAACCTTTGGTTAAGTCCCAACGGTATCCATCAATTCGGTACTCATTAATCCAATGTTGAATCGTACGGATTGAATAGGTATTTGTAAGATTTCCACCTGGACCTGTCTCACGAAAATGGTTCAAATCACTTCCAACACTGTAGGCATGACGTGCATTCTGATTGATATACGGATTTTCCGTAGTAGTCGAAGTAGCATCTCCCCAACCATCACCATCGGCATCCAACATCCACATTCGCACAAGTGGTGAACGACCAAAGACATGATTTAAGGCCAAATCTAAAATTACAGCAATACCATTTTGATGACAGACATCAACAAATTCTTTCAATTTGGCTGGTGGACCATAGCGTTTGTCTAATGCAAGATGGAAAGCTGTATTATAGCCCCAGCTCTCATTACCTTCGAATTCCATTACAGGCATTAATTGGATTGCATTGACTCCTAAGTTTTTAAAATAATCCAATCGATCAATCATGTCTTGAAAACTTCGATCTGAATCAAAATCGCGAACTAAAGCTTCATAAATCGTTAAATCTTTAATGTTAGGTTTAACAAATGTATTGGTTGGAGTACTCCAATTATAAGAAAAATAATTATTAGCTCCCGTTTGAAATAAAGATACTTCACGGGTTTGTCCAGCTGCTATTGTTGCATACACTGGAAGATTTGGAAAAACGCCTCTTTGTATAATTTCTGGATCATCAAATGGCGAAAGCACCAAAGTAGAGAATGGATCAGCAGTTTTTACTACGTTAGGTGAGTTTAAAGGTAAATTTACATTATCGCAAACCCAATATTGATAGGCATACGGTTGACCAGGTGTAAGACCTGTTATTTCTAACCAAAATCGTGTTGAACCACTGGTAGCATCACGCTTCATGGCATAACTTGAATCGGGATTCCATCCATTAAAATTACCCGCGACATATGCAAAACTTTTCCAAGGAGCATTTAAAACCAAAGTGACTTTAGTTGGATCATTAGGATTGTAATTAATCCCATCCACTAAACCGGCAGGTAGGGCTTGTGAAACAGGTGTAATTGCAATTACTACTGAAAACCGAGCAATATAAGTTGTTGTTCCTTGGGTAATTCGTAACTCATAATTTCTATTCGAAGTTACATTCGTATCGGTAAAAGTGTATGAAGAAACATTTTGCGAATTAATAGGTGTCGCATTTCCATTTACAAACAATGCATAGGCAGCATTACCATTTGTATTTACAGAAGTAATAGTAAAATTAGAACCACTGTTTAATAATGTAGTACTATTGGGTAACGGTGCATTTAAAGTATATTGAAAAGCCCCTACACCAAAGACATTATCATTTGTTTTTTTATTACCGCTTCCATCTTTAGCTTTAACCAAAAATCCCATTTTTCCAAAAGTAGTATTCGAATAAAACACCTCTGGGATAAACGAAATGGTATAGGTATCATTAGCTGAATTATAGGTCAATCGATTGGTTTCACTTGAGCTAGTCCAGGTTCCATTAGTTGGACAATCGCCAATAGGATTATTATTTGCATCCAACATCCATGCCCATAAATAAAGTGCATTTCCTGTCACTCCCCAAGTAGCTTCATTAATTTGAGAACCTTGAACAGTAATGGTAATGTTTTGATTACGTTCAAATGGATTTGGTGAAACTGTTGGCGTAATCGTTTGTACCTGAGCTTTAACTGAAAAAACAGAAGCGAAGAATACGAAGTAAAGTAAAATCTTTTTCATAGCGATTTAAAATTAAATACGGGATTGAAAATTAATTCCAATCCCGTATTCCTATAGATTAATTAGTTTGAAGCAGGAATTAACATATACTGTCCTGTTAAGTCATTGAACCAAACATTGTAAGTAGTTCCAGTAACAGGAATATTAGGACCTCCTTGAGTACCCGTTCCAGAATACTCCGTATTGCTACCCCAGTTTACTGTCCATCCATTATTCGCACGGAACTTTAATTCTCCGTTAGCCAAAGCAACATTATTAGCATACCAAACATGAGGATCTGATGCTAATGGAGTCATGTTAATTTGATTAGAATCAGCCCAACCTCCAGCAGCAGAACCTATCATACCAATTACAGAGTAAGTTGTAGAAGTACTTCCGGTATAAGGAGTAATACTAAAGGTACGAACACCAGTAGCCATATTCATTGAAAATTTATAATATCCTGAAGGACCTGTAATTTTGAATACCCCTGGGTCACCTGACTGCGTAGCAGGATTACCCGCTAATGCACCACTTTGTGCACCACCATCATTAGTTCCCCATTGTGGTTGCCACAATCCTAAGGTTTCAAGGATTTTAAATTCTGATGTTCCACCACCGCCACCAACAAAGTAACCTGTAAATTCATATAAACTTGAATTACTTGGATTTCTCCATAATGGTGTGTTGTTGTTGTTGTTATTCCATCCTGGCGCAGTTGCAGCACCTACAAAATAATAATCTTTGAACAAATACGAAAGGTATGGTGTTACTGAATAGTTTACCACATTACTTAACATCGGTTCAGCACCTACAGTTCCGATAGTAGCTTTAATACGTACATTCATCGTACCTAAAGCGTTAGGAGCTAAACCAATTGTAGCTGCAGCAGTATTTAATTCGCTCACTTTGAAAGTTAAACTATTTCCTGTACTCGTACCCAAAACGTAAGGACTGTCAAAATTGTCGCCGTCTTTATCAACCTCAATTGAGTAATTGACTTGTGTAGGAGCTCCATTGTATACTGCATCTTCCCAACTAACTGTTAGTGCTGGGTTATTGGGATAATCCTTATCCAAGAAAATTGCATCACCATCAACCGGTGCAATGATTCTAAACTGTGCTTGTCCTTCTGAAATTAATAAACTACTATCGTCTTCACAAGAAGTTAAACTTAAAGCAACCGCTGATAGCGCAAATGCCTTTAATGATATATTTTTCATAATTTTTAAAAATTTTATTAATAGCCTGTGTTTTGTGTTAAGTTAGGATTTGCCAATAAATTATTTGCAGGTATTGGAAATACTTTCATATGAGCGGGGATAGAAACGCCATTAACTCCATTTCCTTTCCAAGCCCAATTGTAAGATCCGCCCGTATATTTACCAAAACGAATCAAATCTTGACGACGGTGACCTTCCCAGTGCAATTCACGTGCACGTTCATCTAAGATAAAATCTAAAGTCACGTCAGATGAAGAGAAATCTGGAAAATCATACCCATTTGCACGATCGCGTAAAGCATTCAAATACGTTAACGATTGTGATGACGCACTTGTAGTTGAACTACCATTCGTTGCTCCATCCTTACGCATTTGCGCTTCAGCATACATCAAATAAACGTCTGATAAACGGAACAATGGGAAATCAGTATCAACAAAAGTACTACTTGGACCTGGCACACCAAAGGAATTACGATTCGAGTATTTCTTTAAAATATAACCTTCTTTTTGAAGTGCTATATTATTAATTTCTAAACTACGATCTCCACCGCCAAAAACGGTTTTACGGGCATCAAATTCAAATGCATTACCATCAAATTTTTGAACAAATTGCTTACGTAAACGAAGAGCACCGCCCCATCCGCCAACGCCGAATTCTGAACCGTTGTTTTCAATTGAACCCACTTGACCATTGATAATTACAGTGGTAGCTCCATAATTTTGAGTTACAATTCCATCCGATTGAATCGTGAAAATCATCTCACTTGAAAGGTGATTATCTGCTTTGAAATTATCTAAATAATTTACATTTAATGTATAGCCTCCACCAATTATAGAAGTACATAAATTCATACACTCTTGGTATTTTGAAGTTAACCCGTAAGCTTCAGAATTTAAATACATTTTTGCTAAAATCATTTGAGCTACCGCACGATCTACACGCCCGTATTCATTTGTACGTGCAGGTTTTAAATTGTTCATTATCGCGTTTAACTCCGTGTCAATAAATGTATACAATTGCTGTCTATTAAACTCCGGTCCGGCAAAATCAAGCGGATTATTTTCTGTAACCATCGGAGCTTTTCCAAATAAATCCATCATAACATAATACGCATAAGCACGTAATACACGAACTTCATTACGATAGTCATTAATATTTGCAACGTCTGAAGGATTAGTAATTCCGCGAGATGCTAATTTCTCTGGTGTAGATTGACGAAGAAAATCATTAGCAAAAGCTACTTGTGCCATAGTTCTACTAAACATTCCTAATAAAATAGGGTTGTTTGAAGTCCAGATATTACGTTGTAATTCGCGAACACCTTCGTCATTTTCATAACTCCATACCGCTTCATCGGTAGTTAAGTTTTGCAAATACCATAAACAACGTGCAAATTGACTTGTACCCGCATCAATTCCTTCCAAATAGGAACTCGCAGGTCCATTTGTACCCGTTAATGTAAGATTTCCATAAACACCAGCCAGAGCCTGTCTGTACCCAGCGGGAGTAGAATATTGTTGATCTGCAGAAATGTCTAATGCATTCTCAGACTGAACATCCAAATCTTTTTCACAAGAAGTGAACACCGATAAGGATAGTGCCATAGTGATTATTACTAGTTTTTTCATAGCTTAAAATTTAACATTTGCTCCAAATAGAAACTGTCTTTGTCTTGGGTAAATTGTGGAATCAAATCCATTACCAACCTCAGGATCTAATCCTGAATATTTCGTTATAATAAAGGCATTTTGGCAACCCGTATATAAACGTAAAGATGCCTTACCATCTAACCATTTTGGGAAAGTATAACCCATTGTAATGTTATCCATACGTAAGAACGAACCATTCTCTACGTAATAGTCAGACAATACAACGTCGGGAGTATTCGCAAATTCTGTATCTAAAACAGAAGTTGGCACGTTATTTAAAACACTTCCTAAGTCTATAGAATTTAATTGCGCTCTACTTGCGGCTACTTGATTAAACACGCGGTTTCCTAGACTTGCACGCAAATTGAAATAAAGATCGAAGTTTTTATAATTAAAGTTTGAAGCAAACCCTAAAACTACCTTTGGATCTGGATTTCTGTAGATATATTTATCTTCAGAATTCGTAATTCCATCTCCATTTAAATCTGCATAAGCTCCTTCAATTGGGCGACCACTTGCATCATATAATTGCTTGAATACTAAAAACGAATTCGGAGCAAAACCTTCTTGATATACTTGGGCTTGTGTACCTGTACCCGCTACGTTTCCTCCAACTCGAATAAATTTAGCGCGACTCAATTCAGTTACTTCACGTGCAAAAGTTGTGGCATTGAAAGACAAGTTCCAATTTGTGTTTTGTGTTTTTACAACATCAGAGCTGATTGAAAACTCTAAACCTTTGGTTACCATTTGTCCAATATTTTGCCAAGAGGTATTTGAGAAATTACCTCCATCTGAAGTAGCTACACGAGCTAACAAATCATCAGACTGCTTGTAAAAAGCATCAAACGAACCGGTGATTTTATTATCAAATAATCCAAAATCAACTCCAGCATTGTAGGTATAAGTGGTTTCCCACTTCAAATCATTACTCACTTTTGCTGAAACAGCAATTGGTGTTGCAACGGTTCCAAAAGTATACTGAGAATTTTGTTGACCTACGTTGTAAAATTGAATGTAGTCATTATTATTTGGAACATCTTGCTGTCCACTTGCACCCCATCCTAAACGCAATTTCAAATCAGAAACCAATTTACTATTTGCTAAAAACTCTTCTTTCATTTTCCATGCAAAAGCTGCTCCTGGGAAATAAGCTACTCGGTTCTCTGGAGAAAAACGAGAAGATGCATCTCTACGAACCGTTAAGGTTAGCAAATATTTATCTTTATAAGAAATGTTTGAACGTCCAAAATAACTAATCAATACGCGGTCAAAATCAACAGTACGTAAAGCACCTTCATAAACTGGACTTAGTATATTTCTAGTTTGAAAACGATCTGACTCCCATTTTTGATACGAATAACCAGTGGTAAAATCAAATTTAGTATTACCAAACGTATTGTTGTATACAAAATATGTATCCATCAATTTGTTTCTACGCATTTCTTCAGAATTTTCATTCGTTCCAAATGGAATTAAATTATTTTCAGGTGCAGAACCAGCTGTAGTAGGCACTAAGCGCGTACGCTCTCCTCTAGCCTCATCAAAGCCAAGATTAACTACTGCGCGTAATTTTGGGAAAAAGTGAAATTTGTAATCTACTTCAAAATTACCAAAAACACGTTTACTCAAACCTGTATCAAAAGTTTGCATTAATTGAGAAACAGGATTCCTTGCGGCATTTGCTTGAAGTGTGTTTCCATTTCTATATTCAAAAAATCCACCAAATGGAGAATTGGCATCATAAATTGGCTGTGTAGGATCAAATGAAATAGCTGAACCTTCTACACCATCAGCAAATCTATTTTGCTCGTTAGAATAATTGGCATTCAATTTAAATTTCAAATGATCATTAAAATAAGAAGGGTTCATGGCTAAACCAACCGTTGTACGATTGAATTTATTGGTTAAACGCAAACCTTCTTGATAGGTGTTTCCTAATGTTAATCGTGTTGGAATCGAATTAAACAAGTTTCCACGTAATGAAATAGAATTATCTAAATAATCCGTTCTGCGATAAATTGCACGCTGCCAATCCGTATTTGCATTACCTAAACCAGCAACCTCACTTGGTTTATATTGTTGCACCAACTCACGGAATTGATCTGCATTAAACACATCTACTGTATTCACAATACGACCACTACCATATTGGAAGTTATATTCAACCGCCAATTTTTTGCCACCTTTCTTCGTAGTCACAATAATAACACCATTCGAAGCGCGCGAACCATAGATTGCAGTAGCTGATGCGTCTTTTAATACGGTAATCGATTCAATAGTTGCTGGATTCAAAGATGCTAAAAACGACGTTGAACCAGTAACGGTACTATTTTCAAGCGGTAAACCATCAATAACTATCAATGGATCATTACTCGCAAATAGCGAAGAACCTCCACGAACTCGAATAGTAGATCCAGATCCAGGCGAACCACCTGTATTAATGGTAACCCCGGCTACGCGCCCTTGGAGAAGATTTTCAGTAGTTACATTCGCTCCACGGTTAAAATCTTTAGTCGCTAGCACAGTACTAGATCCTGTAACATCTTTTTTCTTAACAGCTCCATAACCAACTTGAACTACAACTTCTTGTAAAGTGTTGGCTTCTTCAACTAAAGAAATTTTTAATGATTTTTGCCCGTCATAAGACAAGGTTTGGGTTTGGTAACCCACAAACGAAACGACTAATTTGTCGCCTTTTTTCAGTTTGCCGATTTTAAATTTACCGTCAATGTCCGAAGAAACTCCCGATTGAGTCCCTTGAACGACGATGTTTACCCCAGGAATTGGTGCATTCGATTTAGAATCGACTACAACCCCTTCCACTGTTGCCTGCGCCAAAACCGTAAGCGGCAACATGAGTAAGAAAAATAACAACTTGTTATAAATTGTTTTCATACATTTTGTTTAGGTTAATAATTTGTTTTTATTGCATGTACTTGCACTTCGAAGAGTTAAATTTATATTATTTTTTTAAGATAAAAAAACTTACCTATATATATGTAGTCCGAAAACGTTTTCGTGTTGAAAACTTTTAGCTTCTGCCATTAAAAAAATTCGAAAATTTAACCTGTAATAAAAATAGAACTATCTTTACTAGCAATTAAACAGCACTGAAAAACTATGAAAAGAAAAGTTACGTTGAAACAAATTGCTAAGGAGTTGGATGTTTCTATTTCAACGGTTTCAAAATCGCTTCGTGATAGTCCTGAAATTAGTGAAGATACCCGACAAAAAGTACAAGCATTTGCCAAGCTGTACAACTACAAACCCAATAATATAGCCCTTAGTTTAAAGAATAAAAAAACAAAAACGATTTGCATCATAATTCCAGAAATTATTCATCATTTTTTTGCTACTGTTATTAGTGGAGTAGAACATGTAGCTAATGAAAATGGATACAATGTGTTGGTTTGTTTATCTGACGAATCCTTTGACAAAGAAGTTATTAATATGGAAATGTTGGCTGGAGGGAGCATTGATGGCTTTATTATGTCGCTATCAAAAGAAACCCAACTAAGACGTGACTTTCACCACATTACTGAAGTAATTAACCAAGGGATGCCTGTAGTTATGTTTGACCGTGTAACAAACGACATTTTGTGCGATAAAGTAATTATTGACGACAATTTAGCCGCCTACAACGCCACCCGTTTTTTCATTCATAAAGGGTATAAAAAAATCGCACTTATTACCACGGTAGATTATGTAAGTGTAGGTAAATTACGTACCGATGGTTACACCAAAGCGATGATGGATCACGACTTAAAATTGGATCCCAATTGCATCTTAAAAATTGAAGATACCGAAAATTTTGACATGCAAATCGAAGCCTTAATTCGAAATGAAAAACCCGAAGCCATTTTTGCAGTCAATGAAATTTTTGCCGTAACGGCAATCAAACTCGCCAATAAGCTCGGACTTCATATTCCTAATGATATCGCTATTATTGGATTCACCGATGGAATTATTTCAAAATATGCTACACCCACCCTTTCTACGGTAAGTCAGAATGGTGTAAAAATGGGAGAAAAAGCCGCCAAAATGCTTATTGAGCGACTTGAGAACGAAGAATTAGAAAACGATGAACACTACAAAACAGAAGTTATCGAAACCGAGTTAATCGAACGTGAATCGACGCGTTAAAATGGAATTTTTATTAACAAATAACGTTTTCGTAATCCTTTTATTCTAAAATTTAATTCGCGAAAATTTCGATTTTCAAAACTTTAGTATATTTACACCATCAAAGCATTGCTTGTACTTCGAAAATAAAGCAAGTTTTGATAAGCCTTTGACGCTTATCGTAATAGTAATCAATACATTACACGATAATGGAAAAGCGTAAGTTAAGTTTCTGGGAAATTTGGAACATGAGTTTCGGTTTTTTAGGAATACAGATGGGTTTTGCCCTACAAAATGCCAACGCAAGCCGAATTTTACAAACTTTTGGAGCTGATGTTCACGAATTATCATGGTTTTGGATAATTGCGCCCATGATGGGCCTTATTGTTCAACCAATAATTGGTCATTTGAGTGACAAAACGTGGGGAAGATTTGGACGTCGTAAACCCTTTTTTCTAGTGGGCGCGCTTTTAGCCTCCGTTGGATTAGTTCTATTACCTCAAGCAGATATTTTTATTGCCTTCTTACCGGCCCTTTGGGTAGGTGCTGGGATGTTAATGATTATGGACGCTTCGTTCAACATCGCTATGGAACCTTTCCGTGCGTTAGTTGGAGATTGTTTGCATACGAACCAACGTACTTTGGGCTTTAGTGTTCAAACTGCCTTGATCGGACTAGGCGCTGTAATTGGTTCATGGCTTCCTTGGGTACTTACCAATTGGTTTGATATCAAATCAACCTCATCGAGCGGCGTTCCAACTAGTTTAATTATCTCTTTTATCGTAGGCGCTTTTATCTTGGTAGGATCTATTTTGGTAACACTTTTCTCCACTAAAGAATATTCACCTGAAGAACTCGCTCAGTTTGATGATGAAAAAGTACATCATGAAAAAGAAGGGAAATCCCATGAATCATCCTTAAAAGACATTTTCACAGATTTTGCTAAAATGCCACAAACTATGCGTCAATTGAGTTGGGTACAATTCTTTTCGTGGTTTGGCCTTTTTGGAATGTGGGTTTTCACTACACCAGCTATCGCTGAACATGTTTATGGACTTGATCCAGCTGATACAAAAAATCCGCTTTTTCAAGAGGCAGGAAATTGGGTAGGTATTATTTTCGGAGTCTACAACCTAGTATCAATGTTTTTTGCTTTTGCCTTACCTGCAATTGCGAAAAAATATGGGCGCAAAAAAACGCATGCCGTTTCCTTATGTATAGGAGGTATCGGATTGATTTCTATGTATTTTATTCACCATAAAGAGTTGCTTATATTCTCGATGATTTTGGTAGGTATTGCCTGGGCAAGTATTTTAGCTATGCCTTATGCAATCTTAGCAGGTTCTATTCAACCCAAAAAAATGGGTGTATACATGGGGATATTCAACTTTTTTATTGTAATTCCACAAATTGTCAATGCTTTAATTGGTGGTCCAATCGTAAAATATCTTTACGGTGAGGATGCTATTTTTGCTATTGTTACAAGTGGAGTGAGTTTTATTATCGCAGCATTATTAGTCGCCAAGGTTAATGATGTTGACGACACCGTAAATTAACATTATGTCACTAAAAGCCTTCATTTTTGATCTTGACGGCGTTATTGTCGATACGGCGAAATACCATTTTCTCGCTTGGCAAAAACTAGCCCAAGAACTCGGAATCGAATTTACACCCGAGCACAACGAACAACTCAAAGGAGTAAGTCGTGTGCGTTCATTGGAACTAATTCTTGCACTTGGAAATAGAGATGCAACTACAGCAGAAAAAGAGCAATGGCTCCATCAAAAAAATAAGGACTACCTTATGTATATTGAAAATATGGATGCTAGCGAAATTCTACCCGGAGTAGTTGCTACCTTGGAATACATTAAAGCAAAGGGACAACTCATTGCCTTGGGTTCAGCAAGCAAAAACGCGCGACCCATATTGGAAAAAGTAAACATAATGCACTTATTTGATGCTATTGTTGATGGTAATGATGTTAGTAATGCCAAGCCCGATCCTGAAGTGTTTATTCGTGCGGTACAATTATTAGGCATATCCAATGAAAACGCTATCGTTTTTGAAGATAGTGTGGCCGGAATTCAAGCGGCAAACATCGCCCAAATGACCAGTATAGGCATTGGTGATGAAAAAATCTTGAATGAAGCCCGATTTAATTTCGAAGATTTCACATTTATTGAGCACGCATTTATTGATTCGCTACTCAATTAATTCACACAATACCTAAGTAAAGGTTGTAAAAACCTTATTTAAACAACATTACAATGAATCAAGATTATATTAAACCCGACAACTGGTGTATTATTGAAGAAGGATTTGATGCCGAACGAGTAAAATCCTCCGAAAGTTTGTTTAGTATTGGCAATGGAGCCATGGGGCAACGGGCCAATTTTGAAGAATACTATTCGGGTAAAACCTTTCAAGGAAGCTATATAGCTGGAATTTATTACCCCGACAAAACCAAAGTAGGCTGGTGGAAAAATGGGTATCCCGAATATTTTGCCAAAGTTTTAAATGCACCCAATTGGATCGGAATTACCATTGAAATTAATGGTGAAAATTTAGATCTTGCCCAATGCAAAACTGTCTCCAACTTTCGGCGCGTGTTAAATATGAAAGAAGGGATTTATACCCGTTCGTTTAATGCGCTGCTTCAAAATGGAACTGAAATCGAAGTAAATGTAAAACGTTTTCTGTCCCTCGAATTGGATGAAGCCGGTTTTATTGATTATCAAATTATACCGCTAAATCAATCCGCAACAATAGTATTTAAACCCTATTTGGATGCGGGCGTCCATAATGAAGATGCCAACTGGGAAGAAAAATTCTGGGAACCTTTACATGTACAACACCATGATAACCGAGGTTACATTACCGCTCGAACATTCAAAACCCATTTTACGGCGACAACCTTTATGCACAATTCTATCGGTATTGACGGTCAAATTCAAACCGTAGCACCGATAGTTACAGCAACCGAAGATCAAATTACTTTTGCTTACACGATTGCTTGTCCTCAAGGTCAAACCGCTTCTATCCAAAAAATTGGAGGTTATACGGTTTCTTTGAATCATGAAAATACGCAATCGGCTGCTGAAAACATTATAAATCAAGCATTAACCAAAGGATTTGCCGCTTATGAAGCGCTTCAAAAAGAGTCTTGGGCACGGATTTGGGAAATGAGTGATATTACAATCGAAGGGGATGTTAAAGCACAACAAGGAATTCGTTTCAATATTTTCCAATTAAACCAAACCTATCTCGGAAAAGATTCTCGTCTAAATATAGGGCCTAAAGGATTTACCGGAGAAAAATACGGAGGGTCAACCTATTGGGATACCGAAGCCTATTGTATTCCATTTTACATGGCTACCAAAGACCAACAGGTAGCGCGTAACTTATTAGCTTATCGTTACAACCAATTGGATCGCGCTATTGAGAATGCTGTTAAACTCGGTTTCAACAATGGGGCAGCGCTATATCCTATGGTCACCATGAATGGTGAAGAGTGCCACAACGAATGGGAAATTACCTTTGAAGAAATTCACCGAAATGGCGCCATTGCTTTTGCCATTTATAATTACTATCGATTTACAGGTGATTACAGCTATATTCCAGAGAAAGGATTGGAAGTACTCCTTGGAATTGCTCGCTTTTGGCACCAACGTGCAACCTTTTCTACCCATCACAATCAATATGTAATTCTAGGTGTTACGGGGCCTAATGAATATGAAAATAATGTAAACAACAATTGGTATACCAACTACATAGCTAAATGGTGTATTGATTATACTTTGGCTCAAGTTGATCGCGTAAAAGCCGAATATCCCGAAGATTATAACCGCATTATTGCAAAAGTTCAATTAGGTGAAGAAGAACGCAACGCGATGCAAAAAGTTGCTGAGAACATGTACTTCCCTTATTCTGAAAAACATGGGGTTTACTTACAACAAGACGGCTTTTTAGACAAAGAATTAATTACAGTTGCCGATCTCGATATGAGTCAGCGCCCTATTAATCAAAAATGGTCATGGGACCGAATATTGCGTTCGCCTTATATTAAACAAGCCGATACCTTGCAAGGGTTCTATTTCTTTGAAGATCATTTCACCAAAGAACAATTGGAGAAGCATTACGACTTTTATGAACCCTTTACTGTTCACGAGAGTTCGCTCTCTCCGTGTGTACACTCGATCCAAGCGGCTGGATTAGGACGGATGGAACAAGCGTATACCTTCTACCTTCGAACTTCCCGTTTGGATTTGGACGATTACAATAAAGAAGTGGAGGAAGGTCTACATATTACCTCTATGGCTGGAACTTGGATGAGTATAGTAGAAGGATTTGGCGGTATGCGTGTGCGTGATAATGCCTTGCACTTTGAACCGCGAATTCCTGCCCAATGGGAAGCGTATTCATTCAAAATCAATTTTAGAAATCAAATTCTCAAAGTGAGCGTTGGCCAACATGAAACGCAATTTGCACTTGAAGGCAACGATCCAATTTGTGTTTATGTCTTTGGGAAAGAAATACATGTTGAACCTAATGGGCTGGTAACTGTGTAAAAAACACCTTAAAACATAAAGTCGCAAAGTTTATGCTTTGCGACTTCTTATTTTTAGCTACAAAAAGAAAACATATGACTATAGCTACTATTTCAAATCAAAAAACAAGATTCGCATTAGCACTCCTTTGTTTATTTTATTTTACACAAAGCTATGCACAAATCAATCGAATTGAACCCCCATTTTGGTATAGTGATATGCACCATACTGATGTTCAAATTCTATTCTACGGTAAAAATATCGCCCAAAATAAGGTTAGCACACCAAATCTTATCATCAAAAACATACAAAAAACCGAAAACCCCAATTACCTATTCGTTACCGTCGATACGAAAAATGCAGCTCCGGGTTCCTACACATTTACCTTCACAAACGGCAAAAAATCATTTACTCAAAACTATAGTTTAAAAGCACGACGAAAAGACTCGGCTTTACGAAAAGGTTTTGACAGTTCGGATATGATTTATCTCATTATGTCCGACCGATTTGCTAATGGAAACCCCACCAACGACTCCTCCCCTAACTTGATTGAAAAAGCCGATCGAACCAACAAAGACGGACGCCATGGAGGAGATATTGAAGGAATTATTCAACACCTTGATTACATTAAAGAACTTGGAGCTACAGCAGTTTGGCCCACACCTTTGTGTGAAGACAATGATGAAAAAGGTTCCTACCACACCTATGGACAATCCGATGTTTATAAAATCGACGAACGTTTTGGAACGAATGAAGATTATGTGCGCCTAAGCAGCGAATTGCATAAGCGCGGGATGAAACTCATCAAAGATTATGTTACCAACCATTGGGGTTACAAGCACTGGATGATGGATGACCTTCCCACTTACGATTGGATTCATCAATTTCCAGGATACAAACAAACCAGCTACCGAATGACGACGCAATTTGACTCCAATGCCGCTGCCATCGATCGTAACGTATGCATGGACGGTTGGTTTGTTCAGTCAATGCCCGATTTAAATCAATCCAATCCTTTGGTATTAAATTACCTTATTCAAAATGCGTTATGGTGGATTGAATTTGCCGATCTTGATGGATTTCGCGTAGACACTTATCCTTATGCCGATAAACAAGCTATTGCACATTGGACAAAAGCCATTATGGATGAATATCCCGATTTCAATATTGTTGGCGAGGCTTGGTTGTATAGCACTGCTCAAATCGCCTATTGGCAAAAGGATAGTAAAATAGCCGCCATCCAAAGTTACAATTCAAACCTTCCATCGGTTATGGATTTTATGACACAAAGTGTAATTAGTGAAGGCGTTTTCAATGAAGATAAACAGGATTGGCAAAAAGGAATTGTGGGTATATATAACACCCTAGCTAGTGATTTCTTGTATCCAAATTGCAATAACATTCTCCTTTTTGCAGAAAATCATGACACCAATCGGTTAAATCAATACTATCCCGAATTTGAAAAATACCGACTTACAATGCTACTACTAGCTACTCTAAGAGGAATACCCCAATTATACTATGGTGCTGAAATTGGGATGGCTGGCGATAAAAGTAAAGGCGACGGCGATATTCGACGGGATTTCCCAGGAGGATGGCCTGGCGATCTTCAAAATGCATTTACTAAAGTTGGCCGTACACCCGATCAACAAAAGTATTTTGAACTCACGGCACAATTATTCAATTGGCGAAAAACTAAAAAAGTCATCCATACCGGAAAAACTACCCATTACGTCCCAGAAAACAATGTATATGTGTATTTTCGACACAATGATAACGAAAGTGTGATGGTGCTCATTAACAATAGTACTGAAAAACAAACCATTACCACGGAACGATTTTCAGAGAATTTAAAGAAATATTCCAAAGGTACCGATGTTATCACTCAAAAAACAATAGCTATTCAACAGCCAATTGTACTTGAGCCGAAAACCGGACTAGTATTGGAACTGCATTAATTGCACTTTTGTTTGATATAAAATAGTTGCTAATTATGTGGTTTTAACGAATCCTTTATTTATGAAAAAGACGCTTTTCTTACTGTTTTCTTTTGTGCTTACTTGGGGCCAAAACCCAACACGAACTTATGTTGGTACACAATCGAGTACAAGTTCTATTCAAATTGAAGTTTCAGACGGGATTTATCAATTTAAAGTTCTTTCCGATGCTATAATTGAAACTTCGTTTATCCCTAAAGGAGAAAAATTCAATCCAGAGTCGCACGCTACAGTACTGAATCAACATTTGGCTCAATTTGTAGCTTCTGAAACCGCAAATGAAGTGCAACTAGGAACTTCAAGATTAAAGGTTATCGTTACAAAACAACCGTTTGAAATTCGTTATACCAACCTTCAAAACCAGCTTATTTGTGCTGAAGGAGCAGGTTATATTAAAAAAGATTCTACCGAAATCCTTGATTTTAAACTCTCCTACGATGAAAAACTATATGGAGGAGGGGCGCGCGCTTTGGGTATGAACCGTCGGGGCAATCGGTTAGCGTTATATAATCGGGCGCATTATGGATATGAAACACGCGCCGAACTTATGAATTTTTGCATGCCTTTGGTTATTTCATCCAAACGGTATATGCTACACTTTGACAATCCTGCTATCGGCTATTTGGATTTAGACAGTCAAAAAAAGGACCGATTACAATATGAAACAATTTCAGGGAGAAAAACCTATCAAGTCATTATAGGTGCAACTTGGCAAGAATTACTTCGCAATTATACCGAGTTAACCGGACGTCAGCCGCTTCCTCCCCGCTGGGCTTTTGGAAACTTTGCTTCGCGCTTTGGCTATCGCTCGCAAGAAGAAGTTGAAAAAACAATTAAAAAATATGAAGAGGATCAAATTCCTGTCGATGCTATCATTCTCGATTTATTCTGGTTTGGAAAAACCATAAAAGGTACGATGGGTAATCTGGATTGGGACAAAGACACGTATCCCGAGCCCGAAAAAATGATGGGCGAATTATCAAAAAAAGGCATAAAAACCCTATTGATAACCGAACCCTTCATCTTGACCACATCTTCCAAATGGAGCGAAGCAGTTGATCAAAAAATACTGGCTACCTATAGCGATGGTTCTCCTGCTATTTGGGATTTTTACTTCGGGAACACCGGTATTATCGACCTTTTTAAACCCGAAGGTAGCCGTTGGTTTTGGAATGTATACAAACGCTTAATCCAGCAAGGAGTTGGGGGAATATGGGGTGATTTGGGCGAACCCGAAGTGTTTCCCTCCAAAGTTTACACGGCTAAAGGTAAAGCCGATGAAGTTCATAACATCTATGGACACCAATGGGCCAAACTGATAGCTGAGGGTTATCGGAAAGATTTCCCAACCCAACGTCCTTTTATACTTATGCGAGCAGGGTATTCAGGTTCGCAACGTTTTGGAATGATTCCTTGGAGCGGTGATGTGAACCGTTCTTGGGGCGGCCTCCAAAGTCAGATGGAAATCGCCTTACAGATGGGCCTGCAAGGGATGGGTTATATGCATAGTGATTTAGGTGGTTTTGCGGGAGACTATTTTGATAATGAATTGTATTTACGTTGGTTACAATACGGCGTGTTTAACCCCATATTCCGTCCACACGCACAAGAAGAAGTGGCCTCTGAGGTAGCGCGAAAAGATATTGTTACCAAGGCTAAAGCAAAAAAAAGTGTTGCATTACGGTACCAATTACTTCCCTACAATTATACACTCGGGTATCAAAACAGTGCTTTTGGGATGCCTTTAATGCGTCCTTTATTTTTTGAAGAACCAAATAATGAACGACTTGCAACAGTGGCGGATACTTATTTATGGGGATCCGACTTTTTAATAAAACCAATTGTAAATCCTGGGGTAACACAAACCGATGTTTATTTCCCTTCTACCGCCAATTGGTTTGATTTTTATACGTTTAAAAAATTCATGGGAGGAAAAAAAGTTAGGATATCCGTTGTAGAAGACCATATTCCTACTTTTGTTCGTGCAAACACTTTAATCCCAATGACTTCAGTAGTGCAAAACACCAATCTCTATCAAAACCGCATGTTGGATTTAATTGCGTTTATTGACGGGATTGGAAGTACACAACGCAGCTTTTATTTTGACGATGGCTCTACCCCAGCGGCTAATTTACAACCTGAAAATCATGAGTTTTTAGTCGCTAACTTGGAAACTAGGACTCAAAAAACAAGCATTACGCTCGAAAACAAAACCGATTCATCATTGGTGCATCCTACAGAAAAATCGGGAAAAATAACGTTATATGCTATTTCAAAAAAACCGAAATCCATTACACAAAACGGACAAAAAATCCCCTTTGAATGGTTTTCTAAATCAAAAAAATTGTGTTTTAATTACAACCACAATCAAGCAAAAACAACCCTAATTATTACCTATTAACCATGAAAAAACTCCTTTTTATACTTGCAATTTTACTGCTCAACGGAACAGTCATTGCTCAAAAAAAATCGAAAAAAAATGATTCAAAAGCACCTTTCGTATGGGAAAATGCTACGGTTTATTTTATCGTAACCGATCGGTTCTTTAATGGGGATAAAACCAATGATTTTCAATTTAATCGCAATAAACCTACAGGAAAATTACGCGGATTTGAAGGAGGTGATTTACGCGGAATTATACAGAAATTGGATGAAGGCTACTTTGATCGATTAGGAATCAATGCCCTTTGGATGACGCCAATTGTAGAACAAATTCACGACGGAGTCGATGAGGGAACCGGGTTTTCATATGGCTTCCACGGATATTGGACCCGCGACTGGACGGCATTAGACCCCAATTTTGGCACACGAAAAGACTTGGCCGAATTAGTAACCAAAGCCCATGCACGCGGCATACGTATACTTTTAGATGCAGTAATTAACCACACCGGTCCGGTTACTTCCGAAGACACCGTTTACCCCGATAATTGGGTTCGTACGCGCCCAAAATGTCAATACAACTCCTATGAGAACAATATCAATTGTACTTTGGTTGAAAACCTTCCCGATATAAAAACCGAAAATAATTCCCCGGTAGCATTACCTCCATTTTTAGTAGAAAAATGGAAAAAAGAAGGACGGTATGAACAAGAAATAAGCGAATTGGATGCTTTTTTTAATCAAACTGGATATCCACGAGCTCCACGCTTTTATATTATGAAATGGCTGGCCGATTACATTACCGATTTTGGCATCGATGGATACCGTATCGATACTGCAAAACATACAACTGAAGATGTTTGGGCAGATTTTAAAAAAGTTTGCGATCAAGCTTTTACTACTTACAAAAAAAACAATCCGAAAAAGAAACTCGACGACACGCCTTTTTTTACAGTAGGTGAAGTATATGGATATTCCATTGGAGCTAAACAATATTATGATTTTGGGGATAAAAAAGTCAACTATTTTCAAAATGGAATGACGAGCTTAATCAATTTTGACTTCCGGAATGAAGCTAAAATGAAGTATGAAGACTTATTTTCAAAGTACAATACGATTTTGCAAAACGACTTAAAAGGGCATACAGTGATGAACTATGTCTCATCGCACGACGATAGTTGGCCATTTGATAAAGAACGAACAAAACCTTTTGAAAGTGGCACCAAACTACTGCTTGCACCCGGAATTTCACAAGTTTATTACGGCGATGAAGTAGCACGTCCTTTACGTATTCCAGGAACCCAAGGCGATGCTACATTGCGATCTTGCATGGATTGGTCTGCTTTGAAAACCAATGATTACCAACAAGCCATTTTGGAACATTGGCAAAAACTGGGAACATTTCGTAAAAATCACCCTGCAATTGGAGCCGGGGTACATCAGCAAATTACTGCTTACCCTTATGTGTTTAGTCGCAACTATACTACTCCAACTTATACCGATTCGGTTGTTGTAGGATTGGACTTACCCATAGGAACTAAAACAATTACAACGGGAGCAGTTTTCCCTGAGGGAACTCTTTTGAAAGATGCGTATTCAGGAGTAATTACGGTTGTAAAAAATGGAAAAGTAACCTTAACAACCCATTCTATGCTTGTGCTATTAGAAAAAAAGTAACGCTTTTCAACTACGAATTGATTCTCTTTAATCCTATTTTTTAAACCAATCGGTTAAAGTTTCTACTAACTTGCTTTAACTACCAGCTAAAATTAGTATTGGATAACCCTATTCAACCAATATGTGGAAAATCGGACACCGTGGCGCCTGCGGTTATGCGCCTGAAAACTCGCTACTTTCATTCCAAAAAGCAATCGACTTAGGTGTTGATGCGGTAGAATTGGACGTACACCTAAGCGCTGATAATGAGGTTATGGTTATTCATGACCCAACCCTTGACCGTACCACTCCATCACAAGGTTTTGTCAACTCAAAAACCAAATTTGAACTCCAGCAATTGGGAATTCCAACCTTGGCAGCGGTGTTGGACCTTATTCAAAATCGATGCGTAGTAAATATTGAACTTAAAACAAAATCGGCTGCACAACCTACTTTAGATTTAGTGGCAAAATATTGTGAAAGTCGAAAAGCTTCGTTTCACCAAATTCTTATTTCCTCCTTTGATTGGGATATTCTAAGGGAAATTTCCCATCAACAGCCCGAATACCAACTTGGTATACTTTATGAAGAAGAATCCCTTGATGCAATTGCGTTTGCTCAAACCATTGGAGCATTCAGTATGCATCCCAATTATAAATTACTTACTTTTGAAAAAGTGAAAAAAATTCAAGCATTCGGATTCAAAGTCTTTCCATGGACAGTTAATGACCCAAGTGCAATAACAACTTTAACCTCTTGGCATGTGGATGGTATTATTTCTGACTTTCCCGATCGTATATGAAGCATTTTGATATCCTACTAATTGGAGGCGGAGCCGCTGGATTTTTTACAGCAATTGCCATTGCAGAACAATACCCTAATCTAAAGATTGCTATTTTAGAACGTGGTAAAGAGGTCTTGTCAAAAGTACGGGTATCGGGTGGTGGTCGCTGTAATGTCACCCATGCATGTTTTGTTCCTGCTGAATTAGTCAAAAATTATCCCCGAGGTGAAAAAGAACTATTAGGGCCGTTTAACCAATTTTGCACGGGAGATACAATGGAATGGTTTGAACGCAATGGGGTTGAATTAAAAATAGAAGAAGATGGAAGAATATTTCCCGTAACCGATTCTTCTGCAACCATTATCGATTGTTTTTTAACGGCTACGCATCGCTTAGGGATTGAAGTTGTTACGCAACAAAGCGTTCAATCGCTTTACCAAGGTGAAAATTATTGGAAAATCGAAACCCAAAATCAACAGTTTAAAGCCCAAAAAGTGATTGTAACCACCGGGAGCAATCCAAAAATTTGGGAACTGTTGGCTACTCTTGGACATACTATTGTGCCTGCGGTACCCTCTTTATTTACATTCAATACAAAAGACCCAAGAATTAGTGATTTGATGGGGATTGCTACACCCGCTGAAGTTGCTGTATTCGGCACAAAACTTTCGGCTTCGGGTCCACTTTTAATTACACACTGGGGAATGAGTGGCCCTGGGATATTACGCTTATCGGCTTGGGGAGCACGTTTATTAGCAGAAAAAAAATATCAATTTTCACTGCAAGTGAATTGGATTCCTGATTTTGATTTTGCAACTTGTATCGATTATTTAAAAGGAATTCGAACGGAACAGCCCAAAAAAACAGTTGCAAAAAAAGCACCATTTGTGTTACCCAATCGCCTTTGGGAAAAACTCGTACTTGCTTCGGGCATTTCAGTTGATCAAAAATGGGCCGATATAAATAATCCACAACTTCAGCAACTCGCACAACAACTTACCCAAAGTAAATTTCAAATTAATGGCAAAAGCACATTTAAAGAAGAATTTGTTACGGCAGGTGGAATTGATTTAAAAGAAGTTAATTTTAAAACGATGGAGAGTAAATTACTGCCAAATCTCTATTTTGCTGGAGAAGTACTCAATATTGATGCCATTACGGGAGGGTTTAATTTTCAAAATGCTTGGACGGGAGGTTTTATTATTGCGAATAATCTTTTATTTAATTTTTCAGAAAAAGGCAAATAGTTTTTGAACATTTGTTAAATATTTAAAAATCAGTGTATATTTGTTATACAAAACCAAACCAAACATGAAAAAACAACTACTTCTGACTTTTATAGTCCTAATGTTTGCCCCCTTTGCTTTATTAGCACAAAATACAACTACCTATACTTGTGGTCAATCCTTTTTTGACTCGGGTGGACCCAATAATGATTATGGTAACAATGAAAATACCATTTCATATATTATGCCGCCAAGTGCCACAGGATTTCAATCTATTCTTGCACTAACTTCAGTTTCAATTAGTGATGGGGATACCTTAACGATTTATGATGGCCCTTCACAAAACGCACCCATACTTTCAGTAATTACGAATGTAACAAATGAACAATACAGTTTTATTGCTAGTAACTTTTCAGGACAACTTTGTGTAGAATTTGTTTCAAATAGTGATGCGGTTTCTTCGGGATGGATCGGAACAATAGATTGTCTTCAAACTAGTTGTAACCCGCCGACACAAATAACTGTCACTACACCTTCGGCTACTCAAGTAATTTTAAATTGGGCCAATACAAATGTAATTGCCAATCAATGGGAAGTACTTATATTACCTGTTGGATCGACTCCTTCCCCAACATCACAAGGTGTATTGGTTACAACTCCATCATACACTACATCGTTAAATCCAGGCGTATACAATGTATTTATTCGAACTATTTGTAATGGAAGTATAAGCATATGGTCTACACCCACAACATTTACATTAACTACAACGCAACCCTGCTCACTCCCTACAAACTTTAGTGTTTCATCAATAACCGCAACAGGAGCTGCTTTTGCATGGACAGCTCAAGGAGCTGCATTACAATGGGAAATAGTTGTTCTTCCGCAATCGGCAGGTTTACCAACAGCGTCTTCTACAGGTACGGTAGTTTCTCAAAGTCCATTTTTAGCTACGGGACTTACGGCAAATACCCAATATAATTTCTTTATTCGATCTTTGTGCAGCAATAGTACATCGGCTTGGTCTACAGGCACCTACTTTCAAACGAGTCAATCGCCTGTTATTTCACCTAATTGTGGGGAAATTTTTGTTGATAATGGAGGAGCAAATGCCAACTACGCTAACAATTCTAACAATACCTATGTAATCTGTCCCAATACGACAGGACAAGTAGTTACAGTAATTTTTAGTAGCTTTAATGTTGAAGCATTATGGGATGGATTGTATGTATACAATGGGAATTCAATCAATGCGCCTCAAATCGCAAGTGCCAATAATGGGAACAATATCCCAGGGGGTCTACCCGGAGCTTATTGGGGGACAACAATTCCTGGACCATTCACTTCAACTGCTTCCGACGGTTGCTTGACCTTTCGTTTTGTTAGCGACAATGTTGTTCAAAGTGAAGGATGGGTGGCCAATGTAACTTGTGCAGCAGCAGCAACCTGTATTGCCCCAACCAATTTAATTGCAACCAATATCAACACTGGGAGTGCTGTTATAAATTGGGCTTCAAATGCATCAAACACAACGCAATGGGAAGTTGTGGTTACACCTTGTACAGTTACTGCTCCTTCGCCAAATTTCCCATCCCTATTTGTAACAAGCACTCCTTATACAATAACCGGTTTAAATCCAGCTACTTGCTATAATGTATTTGTACGTTCAATTTGCAGCAATAATGAAGTAAGTGCATGGTCGTTTAATACTTTCACAACTTTAAACGCTTCACCAACATGCGGAAGTCTTTTTATTGATGCAGGGGGAGCCAATGCCAACTATGCCAACAATAGTGATAGCACAACTACGATTTGTCCAACAAATTCAGGCGAAGTAGTTACTGTAACCTTTACTAGCTTTGCAACAGAAGCCAATTGGGATGCATTATATGTATTTAATGGAAATTCTATCAATGCACCTATGTTTCCTAGTACTAATGGAGCAGCCAATGTTCCTGGTGGTTTAGCTGGTGGTTATTGGGGAACATTAACCGGCACAAATTTACCATCTTTCACTTCTACAGCTACCGACGGATGTTTAACCTTCCGTTTTCGTAGTGATGGATCAGTAAATGCAGCGGGTTGGGTTGCCAATGTAACGTGTAGTGCACCTCCAACATGTTTTAAACCTACGGCACTTGTTGCTTCAAATATTGCGCAAACGAGTATGACTGTTAGTTGGACTCCTGCATCTACATCTGATAACCAATGGGAAGTATTTGCTTTACCTTGCGGTACTACTCCTCCTTCAGCAACTTCAACAGGAGGTATTATCACAACAACTCCTTCAATAAATTTAACAGGATTAAACGAAAGTACCTGTTATACCCTATATGTTCGAACCATTTGTTCACCTACTGACGCTAGTGCTTTTGCAATTTTGTCTAATCTTACTACATTACAAACTCCACCCGTATGTGGAGGAACATTTGTTGATGCTGGTGGAGTCAATGGTAACTATCCCAATAATTCAAATATTACCTATACTATTTGTCCAACAATTGTTGGAGAACTGGTTACCGTCACTTTTACTTCATTTAATACCGAAGCCAATTGGGATCCATTATATGTATATAACGGAAACTCTACTGCCGCTCCTATGATTGCTAGTGCCAATGGTGCAGGAAATACTGCTGGTGCTGTAGCAGGTGGATATTGGGGCAATGCAATACCAGGTCCATTTACATCGAGTAGCCCAGATGGCTGTTTGACCTTTAAATTTTTAAGTGATGCTTCTATTACACAATCGGGTTGGACGGCTAATGTTACATGTACTCCCGACCAGCCTAAAATTTTAGTAATCGCCTTTGTTGATCTAAATAATAATGGCGTTCAAGATCAAGGAGAACCCAACTTCCCAAGTGGAAACTTTGTTGTACAACAAAATAACTCCGGAACAAATACAATGGTGTATGCTCCATCGGGCGCGTATACAATTTATGATGCCAATCCTAATAACTCCTATGATATTAGTTATGAAGTTTTAACTGAAGCTCAGCCCTATTTTGCTGGAAATGGATTTACTGTAAATGACATTTCAATTCCTGCAACTGGTGGAACGCAAGTTTTCTATTTTCCAATTACCAACATCCAAGCGTATAGTGATGTTGAAGTAAGTTTAAGTCCATATGGAGCACCTCCTCGTCCGGGCTTAAATTATATGCAACGCTTAACAATTAAAAACAATGGTATTGCTGCAGCTTCAGGTACGGTAACCTATTCTAAGCCTGCTCCTGTTACTGTAACTACGATTAGTCAGAATGGCACTGTAGCTAATGCCAATGGCTTTACGTATGCTTTCACAAATTTAGCACCCAACCAAACAATAGTAATGTATATCACATTATCGGTTCCAGCAGCGCCAACGGTAAATATGAATGCCATTTTAACGGCAACTGCTGCAGTTAACTCTGGGAATGATATCAATGCACAAAACAATAATGCATCATTATCGCAAATTGTTGTAAATTCTTGGGATCCAAATGACAAAACTGAAGCGCATGGTGATAAAATACCTTTTAGTGCATTTACACAAAATGACTATTTATTTTATACGATTCGATTCCAAAATATGGGTACAGCCAATGCAATTGATGTCCGAATTGAAGATGATTTGAGTCCGCTAATCGACGAAGAAAGTATACGAATGGTCAGTTCAAGTCATAATTATGTAATGACTCGTGAAGGAAATCATGTGGAATGGAACTTTTCGAATATCCAATTAGTTCCCGAGATTGTTAGTCCAGAAGCTAGCCAAGGATTTGTAACTTTTCGTGTTCAATTAAATCCTGGCTTCCAGGTAGGGACCATTGTACCTAACACCGCATCGATTTACTTTGACAGCAATCCAGCCATTGTAACCAATACATGGACTACTAAATTTACTGCTCCGCTTGGGTTAAATAATCCAGAGTATGTAGCATTCATAATGTATCCAAACCCAGCTAATCACGAAATCACTTTGACGAGTGATATCAATGGTGAACTTTTACAAGATGTTGTAATCTATGACCTCTTAGGGAAAACTGTCAAAGCTGTTCGTCAACTAAACACTAATACGACAACCTTGTCAATTGATACGTTAGCACAAGGTGTTTATACCGTAGAAATTACGAGCATGAGTGGTTTGCGTTTAACACAAAAACTAGTGGTTCGATAATAACTCTGTACCATAAAATAAATAAAGCCGTTCAATGAACGGCTTTATTTTTATCGATTTAACCACCAAATAGCGCCATTGAGCAGCGTTGCAAAACCAACCCAAGCTAAATAAGGTATAAGTAATTTCCCAGCCCATCTGTTTATTTTTTTAAATTGAGTATACGTTTCAAATATGAGTAACCATAACAAAACGATCTCAATTAAAGCTAGCAAAGGATTGCATAGCACGAAAAACAAATACGACCACATGGCATTTAATCCAAGTTGAATTACAAAAAACAAAAAACCCTTTTTAACACCTTCAGGGTTCGTATCGTGTTGGTTCCACACAAGTCCGCCCGCTATACCCATAAAAATATACAGTAGCGTCCAAACCGGACCAAATACCCAATTGGGTGGATTAAAGAAAGGTTTAACCAATGTAGGGTACCATGTTTTTATTCCTTCTTGAGTAGCCATTCCCGACAAATAGCCAACCACTAAAGAGGTCATTACAACCAATCCAATACGTAAATAGCGTTGCATATCTTTTTTTTGGTAAAGATACTAAAGCCAAGCGTCACGCAATTTTTCTTTTTATCTTTGTTCAAAAAAAATGCTATGCCTTCAACTGAAGATTTTATTTTTAAAGGAATTTACAACGCTCAACAATCGGGAGAAAGTATATGGTCTGCCCCTAGTAATATTGCTTTAGTAAAGTATTGGGGTAAAAAAGAAAACCAAATTCCGGCCAATCCCTCTCTAAGCTTTACATTGCGTAACTGTAAAACCGAAACCCGCATAGCCTTTACACCAAAGGTAACCGATTCACGTTTCTCCTTTGATTTTTTATTTGAAGGAACCGCTAAAGCAAGTTTCCGACCTAAAATTGAAACCTATTTTGAACGAATAGCACCGTATTGTCCATATGTAAACGACTTTCATTTTGCAATTGACTCCTTAAATACGTTTCCACACAGTTCGGGAATAGCCTCTTCTGCTTCGGGCATGGCTGCGCTATCGGTAAATATAATGGACTTAGAAAAACAACTGAATCCGGAGATGTCAATGGATTTCTTTTGGCAAAAGGCCTCGTTTTTAGCTCGATTAGGCTCTGGAAGCGCTTGCCGTAGTTTAAAAGGTTCATTGGTGGTTTGGGGAGAACATCCCGAAATTGAGGGCAGTTCAAATTTATATGGCGTTGAATTTCAAAAAACTACGCACTCGAATTTCAAAAATTATCAAGATACTATTTTACTCGTCGATAAAGGTGAAAAACAGGTTTCGAGTTCTGTTGGACATGATTTAATGCACAACCATCCTTTTGCACAAAAGCGATTTGAACAGGCGCATCAGAATTTAACTTCCCTTCAAGAACTTCTTGTTTCGGGTGATTTGGAACAATTTATTCAGCTAATCGAAAGCGAAGCATTGACCTTACATGCTATGATGATGACCTCAATGCCTTATTTTATTTTGATGAAGCCCAACACATTGGAAATACTAAATCGAATCTGGAATTTCCGTCGCGAAACTAAAATTCCGATTGGTTTCACGCTAGATGCGGGTGCAAATGTTCATGTTTTATATCCCGAAAACGATAAAGCTAACGTTTTACAATTTATTCAGTCCGAATTAGTTGGCTATTGTCAAAAGGAACAGTATATTTGTGATGAAATTGGAAACGGAGCACAAAAAATTGAACGCTAACGGATTACTTTAATTATGAAAGGACCGCTATTTTATTCCAAAATTTTACTTTTCGGCGAATATGGAATTATAAAAGATTCTAAAGGTTTGTCAATCCCCTACAATTTTTATAATGGCGCATTAAAAATCGATGGCACTTCTACTCCAGAAGCGATTCAATCGAACGCTAGTTTGAAAAAATTTGTGACGTATTTGGAGCAATTGCAAACAGAACAACCCGAGCTAGTTCAGTTTCAATTGACAACTTTACAAACCGATGTTACTGCCGGCATGTATTTTGATTCCAGTATACCTCAAGGTTATGGTGTTGGGAGTAGCGGCGCATTAGTTGCTGCGATTTATGATAAATATGCACTTCATAAAATTACCGTACTAGAAAATCTAACTCGAGAAAAATTACTCCAATTAAAAACGATCTTTTCCCAAATGGAATCTTTTTTTCATGGTAAAAGTTCGGGGTTAGACCCACTTAATAGCTATTTGAGCATTCCGATTTTAATTAACTCCAAAGATCATATTGAAGCTACGGGTATTCCCTCACAAAGCGCAGAAGGTAAAGGAGCTGTCTTTTTATTAGATTCGGGTATCGTTGGTGAAACCGCGCCCATGGTCAACCTATTTATGGAAAACCTAAAAGATCAAGGATTTCGTAAAATGCTTAAAAATCAGTTCGTTAAACATACCGATGCTTGTGTAGAAAACTTTTTGGGAGGCGATTTCAAAGCGCTATTTGACAATACCAAAAAATTATCGAAAGTGGTGCTAAACAACTTCAAACCTATGATTCCTGAGCAATTTCATGGGGTTTGGCAAAAAGGCCTAGAAACCGATGATTACTACTTAAAATTATGTGGTTCTGGCGGCGGCGGCTACATTTTAGGCTTTACTCAAGATCTTGAAAAAGCACAAAACGCTTTAAAAGACTACAAGCTCGAAGTCGTATATCAATTCTAAATCCAGATGTTGTTATCGCGTCGTAAAACCAAACGTATGATGATGAAAATCATCAGTATGTTTTCTGTGGTTCGCGGCTACAATATTCCTGTGGTAATCGCAGCGCAATATCTCTCAGCAATCTATATTTTTGCACCCCACAAGCGCGCTTTATCAGTGGTTTTTGATAGTGGATTATTTTTAATCGTACTTGCCTCCTCTTTAGCCATAGCATCGGGCTATATTATTAATAATTTTTACGACAGTAATAAGGATTTAATTAATCGCCCTTCAAAGTCGATGCTGGATCGCTTGGTAAGTCAGAAAACCAAACTTCAAGTCTATTTTACATTAAATTTTGTGGTGGCTCTGTTGGCTATTTTTATTTCATGGCGCGCGGTAATTTTCTTTTCAAGCTATATTTTTTTAATATGGTTTTACTCTCACAAATTAAAAAAATACGCAATCATTGGCAATCTTACGGCGGCTTTATTGGCGGTTATACCCTTTTTTGCAATCCTTTTATATTATAAAAATTTCTATCCGCAAATTGTTGCGCATGCTTCTTTTTTAGGCATTTTAATTGTAATGCGTGAAATCATTAAAGATTTAGAAAACCTACAAGGAGATTTGGCAAACGGCTACCAAACAATTCCTGTAAAATATGGTGAAGCAACGGCTCGAAAGGTATTGATTGGCTTATGTCTATTTACCGTACTCCCATTATACACTTTAATTGAAGTTTTTGACGTTGGATATATGGATCTTTACTTTTATGGTGCTGCATTATTCCTAATCAGTTTTGCAGTTTTAGTAATGCGGGCAGTTACTAAAAGTGATTACCTCAAACTCCATGTAATTTTAAAGTTTTTGATCGTAACTGGCGTTTTTAGTATTGTTCTTATAAATCCAAAAGTACTAGAAAACGGACGCAATTTATTACCTTTTTAGGAGCCCTAATATCGACTCTTTAAAACATATCCTCCCGCTTTTGCCTTTATCACTCGCTCCTAAAGTCGGGCGTGGATACCGGCGCAATCGGGGCTACTTTATCACGTCTTTTATCCTAAATAGATGCTATAAATGGGGTACTTATTCTTTAAACCATTCCGAATACATAACGTAATTGTTTGAAATACGCTGGATTTCTCCGGCAAACGCCGATGCATCAATTGCTTTCACTTTTTTGGCAGGAACTCCTGCATAAATCGTTCCCGATTCTACAACGGTATTTTGTGTAACTACAGCACCCGCTGCAACAATAGCATTCGATTCAACTATGCAACCATCCATAACAATCGCGCCCATGCCAATTAAAACATTGTCATGCAATGTACATCCATGTACAATTGCATTATGTCCGATAGAAACATTATTGCCAATTACGGTTGAATGCTTTTGGTAGGTAGCATGAATAACAGCGCCGTCTTGGATATTTACTTTGTTCCCAATAGTAATTGAATTTACGTCACCGCGCACTACTGCATTAAACCACACACTGCATTGTTCGCCAAAGGAAACCGCACCTACTATAGTAGCGTTTTCAGCCACGTAACAATCTTCTGGAATTAGTGGGGAAATTCCCCGAACTGCTTTGATAATTTTCATAAAAAAAGAATCCCGACGAATCGGGATTATAAGTATTAGTTAACTGCTGGACAATTACAGTGGTATTTTTCTGGTTTGCAGAACAAATTCATTCCTAAAGTAATTTGGTGAAAACCTCCGTCATCAAATTTTACATTACCCATCAAATGAGAATAGGTATACGATAACATAAAACTCTTATAATTAACCCCTAAAATTGGCGTTATGTATTGCATTTTTTGATTATTAACTGCAACTCCTTCAATATAATCGGCACCATCTAAACTTGTTCGATAGGAAATACCGCCCCACAATTTTCCAAATTCTAGATTTTTATACGCTTTTATATTTAGATCTAAAGCGGTTTCTTTGGTTTGAAAAACATGTTGCAACATAAAAGAAGGCTCCCACTGAATAGTTTCTGCATCACCAAAGGTGTAACCCATATTATAGATCAAACGTCTTAAGTTGGTAGGCTCACGATCGGTATATAAACGACGGGCATTCGCTACAGCGTTTTTCACCGTTAAATGTGCATAAAAATCCAAATAATTATACGATGCACCAATATCCATATTAAAATAAGAAGCTTTTTGTACTATTGTTCCATCAATAATTGGATCATAAGTTGGGTTATTGATTAAAAAATCTGTTTCATCCAATAAACTCTGCGCAAAACCTGCATTAATACCAAAAGATAATTGGTTTAAATCAATATTGTCACGTGAAAACATGATGTGGTGTGCATAGGCAAGTCGCATTCCTTTTTGAGAATGATAACCATTTTTATCATTAATCAAAATAATACCCATCCCGTCTTTTTCCGATAAACTTCCGTTAAAACTCAAGGTTTGCAATGCGGGCGCATCTTCTTGACCAAACCATTGCTGACGAGCAGTCATTCGTAATTTAGCACAGCTTGCTGCTCCAGCCATAGACGGATGAAGTAAGAAATAATTGTCTGAGAGATAATCCGAATAAACTGGTAAAATCTCTTGTGAGAAAACTGGTTTAGCAAAAAGTAGTCCAATCAGGAGGAGCAATTGTCTCAATTTCATTGTATTATCGTTTTAATGAGAAATGGGCTTTAAATTCTTTAGTTACATTATTTTCAAGGAATTCTACTTTAAACCAGTAGTCGGAAGAAGGCATCAAGGCTCCGTTATAGGTTCCGTTCCATCCCTCACTTGCAGGACTGATTTGTTTCAATAGTTTTCCTTGTCGGTCAAATATATAAATTTTTGCGTTTAATTGACCACTTAATCCTACAATATTCCAAGTATCATGAATTCCATCGCCATTCGGCGTGAAGTAATGCGGATAATCAATAATGGAAACACCGGTAATTACTAGCGGATCACAGCTGTTATCAATACCTCCTTCAGTATCCCAAACCGTGATGGTGTGCTGGCCTAAGGGTACGTTTTCAAACACATTCGAACTTTGTCGTGGTCCGTCGTCTAAACTATAGGCATAGGTTCCGTATCCGTTAACCGTTACCGT
>NZ_JAIXRZ010000020.1 GCF_027484945.1 Flavobacterium sp. | reverse complement strand
TAAATTTATAAAAGAATAAATCTTGGAGTTTCTTAAAACAACAAAGCCTGATACTTTCATATCAGGCTTTTGTTTTGCTCCCCCTCTTGGGCTCGAACCAAGGACCCTCTGATTAACAGTCAGATGCTCTAACCAACTGAGCTAAGGAGGAAGATGTTTTATCTTTTAAGCGGTTGCAAAGATAACACGGAATTTTATTAATCCAAACATTTTTAGAAAAAAATGAAAAAAAAATTACTTGCCAAATACCGCTTTGTAAATGTCATTTCCGTTAGCAAATAAAAGTAATGCAATCAGAATTATGAATCCAACCATTTGCGCTTTTTCCAAGAATTTATCACTGGGTTTGCGCCCCGAAATCATTTCATATAATAAAAAGATCACATGACCGCCATCTAAGGCTGGAATAGGCAATAAATTCATGACACCCAACATAATGGATAAAAATGCAGTGATTCCCCAAAAGGCTTGCCAGCTCCAACTTGATGGGAATACTTTAAAAATAGCACCAAATCCACCAACGCCTTTGTATGCACCTGTACTTGGGTTAAAAATTGCTTTTAATTGTCGGCCGTAGCTAGTGAGTTGATTCAAGCCCATATCAATTCCAATGGGGATGGATTCAAAAAAACTAAATTCTTCATGCTGTATTGGATACAATCCCATTTTTTCCATATCATTCGGGGGTAATAGACTTGCGTAGGCAACTCCCATTTTTCCCGCATTGTTAATTTGAATCTGTACGGGAGTAAGCTGGTTATCTCGTTTTACCACACCCGCTACTTTTTTACCTTTTGATTGCTGCAATAACGGAAGCAATTCGTCAACAAATTCAATTTTTTGACCGTTAAACTCTGTGATAATATCCTTTTCTTTAAAAATAGATTTATTAGGGGAATTGGGGGTAACTTCTGAAATTATAAACGGAATCCGAAGATTGACCAACATCCCTTTTTCTGTTTTCATTAATTGATCAATCAGATTTATAGGGAGGTGTACTGTTGTATTTTTTCCTTCACGGTTAACCACAATTTCTTTCGCAAGTAATAGGTGGTTAGCAATTTCGTTATAGCGTTTGATAGGCGTATTATCGATACTTACAATTTTATCACCATTTCGCAAACCGGCCTTTTCCAAAACAGGGTTGGTTATCCATAATCCTTTTGTAATCGCATCGTTTGCAATATATTCCTGACCGTAATAAAACGTCATTCCGATATAAATGATAAAGGCTAATATAAAATTAACAATAACGCCCCCTAACATAATAATTAATCGCTGCCAAGCGGGTTTGGATCGAAATTCCCATGGTTGAGGTTCGCCTTGCATCTGCTCGGTGTCCATCGACTCGTCGATCATCCCAGCAATTTTGACATACCCCCCCAATGGTAGCCAACCTATACCGTATTCGGTTTCGCCAATTTTCTTTTTAAGCAAAGCAAATTTTACATCAAAAAATAAATAAAATTTTTCAACACGGGTTTTAAATAGTTTGGCTGGTATAAAATGACCCAATTCGTGTAAGACGATAAGTATTGACAAACTCAGTAAAAACTGACCTAATTTAATTGCAAATTCCATGTATTCTTCTCCTAATTCAATGAAGCACAAAAGTAGGCTATTTCTAACCTAGTTTACGAGCGTATGACTAAATTTAGTTTTTAATTAATTTTTTATAAAACACCCCCTCAGAAGTCAAAATTTTAACGTGATAACTCCCAGAAGCTAAATGACGAATATCCATATCGGTATGAGTATATTCTCCTACCATTTGTCCTACCGAATTGTAAATGGTTACGGTCTCTAAATCCAATTGGTCGGGCATTTGCAAATGTACCTTTTGATTAGTTGGATTAGGATATAAGGCAATTGTTGCTGCAGTAGTAAAAAGCGCCTGGTCTAGTTGCGCCGTATTATTGCGCGAAATGATGTGCTTTTTAGGGTCAAATTGTACGCCAGTTACAGTAAAAGGTACCGGAATTATAAATTCTTCACCACTAAACGTATGGTTTAAAACAACATCATAGGTCTGTCCTCCTGACCCCGTTAGTCGAATGGGTACAGGCATTTCAAAAAAGGTAACACTTGGATGCGATTGGGTTTGGTTTAGGGTAATTTTTGCTTGACCCCCTCCCCAATTTTGCGCACTAACAGTATAAGTTGGATACCCTTGATTATAGACCCAATCATTAAAAAATTCGGTTAAATCTTCATTGGCTGCAGTTTCTAAATGCATTTTTAACTGTGCAGTAACCGCATAGTTATAAGCCAATGTAGGGTCGGCTAAATAATTCCGTAATGCTTGAAAAAATAACGCATCACCCAACTTAAAGCGCAACATATGCAAAACCATTGCACCTTTGTTGTAAGACAAACGGCTGCTAAAAATTCGACTAGCATTTAATGCCTCGGTATCGGTTAAATAAACTGCACCGGTTGTTTGCAAAGTAATATTGCTAATCATTGCGGTTTTATCAGCAATGAATGCAGTTTCACCATCAAATTGTTCAATTACCATTGAGGCCATGTAGGTTGCAAAACCTTCATTTAACCAAATATCTTTCCAGCTACCGCAGGTCACTTTATCGCCAAACCAATGATGTCCGAGCTCGTGTGCAATTAAACCACGACTGAAATTATTCATAAAGGAAATGGTAGTATGTTCCATGCCGCCGCCCCAACCAAATTGCGCATGACCATATTTTTCATTGGAAAATGGATAAGGTTCAAAAGTAGATTCAAAAAAATCCATAATGGCAAGCGTCTCATCCATTTGCGCTTGTGTGGTAGCATTAAAATTTTCGGGATACACATAATTCACAATTGGAAACGTGTTGGGAGGCGTCCCTGCAGTTTGAGTATATACCGTATAATTGGTTACTGCAAAGCAAATGAGGTACGCTGGAATCGGATAATTATGTCGAAAATGGGTAGTTTTTAAAGCTCCATTAATGGTTTGTGACTGCTCCAATCCATTTGAAGCAGCTACATATTGTGAGGGAGCCGTAATATAAATATCAACCAAATTAATTTTATCATTCAAATCTTGTTTACAGGGCCACCAATCGCGCGCGCCAAAAGGTTCTGATAAGGTCCACATGACCGGAGTACCAGCATGAGTTCCCGTTCCAAACGAATCAAATCCACTAGGGGGGGGTGTCCCGTTGTATGTAATTTCTACTGAAGCGGTATTTCCAGTATTTACGGTAGAAGGTAAGGTAATCACTAATTCTTCTGATGCATTTTGAACAAAAGCTAGGTTTGCCCCATTCATTTTCACTGCAGTTACCGTAAGTTCGTTCATCAAATCAAACGTAACGGTATTCATGTTTTCTAATGCAGTAAACGTAGTAGTAACTTTACCACTAACCGTTGGCGAAGCTGGGTTGACCGTCAATTCAATTTTGTGATAGGTAACGTCATAATTGGAGGTATTTGCATTTACTACTACATTCATTGTTGCAGCAGCTGCTTTTCGCTCGGCATTAACCATTTCATTAAATTCATCTAAATTGGTTTGTCCCCAACCCAAAACACTTAACAGCAAAAGGAAAAAAGTAGATTTATTTTTCATGATTATGATCAAAAATTTTTGCGAATGTATGAAAATTTTCCCCATACTATTGATAATCAATTCCCAAAATAGCTTTAAAAAGCTTACTGTTTTGAAACAAACCAAATCCAAAATTGCCCCTCAATTCATAAACAATTATCAAAAGCATTTCCCTAACTTTGCCGTTTAGATTTAAACACCCATTTTCACATGTTACAGATTGCTGTTATTCGAGAAAACCCAGAGCGGGTAATTGCGGCGCTGAAGCGCAAGCACATGGATGCCAAAGGTATCGTCGAAGAGATTGTACAACTGGATGAAAAACGCCGCAGTTCGCAGGCATCCTTAGATAATGTTTTGGCCGAATCCAACAAATTATCTAAAGATATTGGGATGTTAATGAAAAATGGAGAAAAAGCTAAAGCAGAAATCCTCAAACAAAAAACAACGCAACTTCGCGAAGAAAGTAAAGTCTTAACAGAACAATTGGAAGGTTATGCCAATCAATTGAACGAAAAATTGTATATACTTCCCAATCTACCAGCAGATAATGTACCCAATGGAAAAACACCCGAAGAAAATTTGAATGTTTTCCAGGAAGGCGAAATCCCCGTATTGCACGAAGGGGCTTTACCCCATTGGGAGTTGGTGAAAAAATACGATATCATCGATTTTGAACTCGGTGTAAAAATTACTGGTGCCGGTTTCCCGGTTTATAAAGGAAAAGGAGCACGCCTCCAACGCGCCTTAATTTCCTATTTTTTAGATAAAAATACTGAAGCGGGCTACCAAGAATACCAAGTGCCGCATTTAGTAAATGAAGCTTCTGGATTTGGAACCGGACAGTTGCCCGATAAAGAAGGACAAATGTACCACGTTGGATTGGATGACTTGTATTTAATTCCCACCGCAGAAGTTCCTGTTACCAATTTATTTCGCGATGAACTATTGAACGAAAATGATTTGCCAATTTTATGTACGGGATATACACCTTGTTTCCGTCGAGAAGCAGGTTCCTACGGAGCGCATGTTCGTGGGTTGAACCGTTTGCACCAATTCGATAAAGTTGAAATTGTTCGCATCGAGCATCCTGACAATTCCTATGCGGCTTTAGAGGGAATGGTTGAACACGTTCAGGGAATTATGCGCGAATTGAAGTTACCCTACCGAATTTTACGATTGTGTGGAGGTGATATGAGTTTTGCATCGGCATTAACGTACGACTTTGAAGTGTTTTCAACAGCTCAAGATCGTTGGTTGGAAATTTCATCCGTTTCAAATTTTGAAACCTTTCAAGCGAATCGCCTGAAATTGCGTTTTAAAGGTAAAGATGGGAAAACCCAATTAGCCCATACCTTAAACGGAAGTTCCTTGGCTTTGCCTCGCGTAATGGCGGGTATCCTTGAAAACTATCAAACTCCAGAGGGAATTGTAATTCCAGAAGTATTGCGTCCCTACACCGGATTTGATATCATCAACTAACTTTTCGTAAAGAAATCATAAACAGGTACTAAACTAGCGCTTTTTGTGTTACTTTAGTACATTGTTTTTATCCTATGAAGCAATTATTGTGTTCTATTATTTGCGGGTTTACCTTTGCTGCTTTTGCTCAAAACGAGCAGTTGGCACAGCATTATTTTGACCGGGGTGAATTTGAAAAAGCAGTAGTGAGTTTTGAGGATTTATTGAAATCACAACCCCATAATTTCAACTATTTTCAACGTACAATAGAGTGCTATCAACAACTGCAAAAGTTTGAAAAAGCCGAGAAGTTAATTGTTGACCGTTTGGAGCTATATAAACAGGCAAATTTTTTGGTCGAATTAGGCTATAATTTTCAACTTCAAAAGAATACCGATAAAGCCAAAAAATATTACGATCAAGCGATAGATAAGATTCGAAAAAATCACAATGAGGTTTTTCAAATTGCCTTTGCTTTTGACAAAAAAGGATTGACCGATTATGCCATTCAAGCCTATGAGTTAGCATTGACTATCGAGCCTAGTTATAATTTTAATTATCAAATGGCTTTGCTTTACGGGCAAAAAGGGGACATCGACGCAATGATTGAAAAATTTTTAATTGAATCGTTTGCTAATCCACAGAGTTTGGTAATGATTCAAAATCAATTGTCGCGTTTTATGAATGAAGATGCGAGTGTAACGTTTAATACGTCTTTGAAGAAAGCCCTATTAGCAAGAACTCAAAAAACACAAGACGTGTTTTGGAACGATTTTTTGAGTTGGTTTTATGTTCAGCAAAAAGAATATGGAAAAGCCTTTATTCAACAAAAAGCGATTTTCAAACGCAATCCAGAGTCTTTTTCAACTATCGTAAACTTGGCTCAGCTCGCCATGAATGAAGATGATCAAGAAGCTGCTATTGAAATTTTAAATTTTATTTTACTCAATACCAAGGATTTGGATTTGCAAATCAAAGCGCATGCGTATTTGATAGAATTGCAAATAAAAAAAGCACAACCTGCAGATTATCCGGCAATTGCCTTGGAGCTGGACAATCGAATCAAGCAATTTGGAGTAAGCCCGTATACGCTTCAATTACTACAGCTTAAAGCCAAATTTTTAGCTTTTCAACTAAAAGATACCGAAAACGCGCGCCTCATTTTGAAAAATGCCCTTGAAATGCCTTTGAAGCGCGAAGAAATAGCCGAAGTAAAAATGGACTTGGCCGACCTGCTTTTGTTGGAAGAAAAGTTTAACCAAGCCCTAATTTATTATGCACAAGTAGAGACCGATGGTGGAAATAACCCAGTCGGTCAGGAAGCCAGTCTTCGGGTGGCCAAAACGAGTTATTATAAAGGGGATTTTAAATGGGCTGAACACCAATTGAATGTATTGAAATCGGCTTCTACGCAGTTAATCGCCAATGATGCTATGGATTTGTATTTATTGATTAGCGATAATACCGTAGCCGACTCAACGCAAACGGCTTTAAAAAAGTTTGCCCGGGCCGATTTCTTGTTGTACCAAAATAAAAAAATAGAAGCTTTGGCCGCTTTTCAAGCTATTTTGAAAGAGCACAAAGGGCAAGAAATTGAACCCATCACGCTTCTCCGAATAGGGAAATTGCAGGAAGCCCAAAATAATATTCCAGAAGCAATAGCGAGTTACCTTCAAATTATTGAACAACATAAAGACGGTATATATGTCGATGAAGCAACCTATTTTGCCGCAGAGCTATATGCCAAAATAGGCGATACCGAAAAAGCAAAACCACTATATGAAGATCTAATAATCAATCGAGAAGACAGTATTTATTTTGTCGACGCACAGAAGAAATACCGTCGTTTGCGAGGGGATAAAGATTTGTAGAAATTATAAATTTTAAATTGTAAATGTAGATTGAAATTAAAACTGCCAATTTGCATTGATTGAATTGAAATACGTACACATGATACTATACAATGTAACCATCAACATTCACGAAAGCGTTCATGATCAATGGATGAATTGGATGCAAACAAAACATATCAACGAGGTATTGGCTACCGGAAAATTTTCATCGGCGCGGATGGTTAAAGTTTTGGTAGAAGAAGAAATGGGCGGTACCACTTATGCCATTCAATATACTACCGATAGTTTGCAAACCTTACAACGTTATTATGATGAAGATTCGGGGCGTTTAAGGGAAGAAGGTCAAAAGTTATTTGGTGATAAAATGTTGGCATTCCGCACGGAATTACAATTGATTTCGGAGCATTTTCAAAATAATTAATACCGATGGAAATTTGTTTTACCACCAAAGAAGAAACCAATACGCTACGACAAGAGGATTTTTAAATTCTTTTAGAATAGCGCTTGTTCAAGCTTTTTTGCATTGTGTAGACGAATGAAATCATTTCCGGTAAAACAAAAACATACGCTGAAAAAGGATAATTTTTTAATTATAATTACTTCTCATGAACCAAGTTAGAGCCAAAAAACATTTAGGGCAGCATTTCCTAACCGACGAATCGATTGCCCGTCGTATTGGCGATACCTTGACGCTTCAGGGATATGATACCCTATTGGAAATTGGTCCCGGCATGGGGGTACTAACCAAATATCTTTTAGAAAAAGACACCGAGACCTATGTAGTTGAAATCGATACAGAATCGGTCGCTTATTTGGAAGCCCATTATCCAAAATTACATGGAAAAATTCTCGCTAAAGATTTTCTAAAATACGATTTTTACAAAGAATTTCAAGGGAAACCATTTGCGATTACCGGTAATTTTCCCTACAATATTTCTACGCAAATTGTTTTTAAAATGTTGGAAATGCGCGACCGTGTTCCCGAATTTTCGGGGATGTTTCAAAAAGAAGTAGCCGAACGCATTTGCGAAAAAAAGGGCAGCAAAACCTACGGGATACTTTCCGTTTTAGTGCAAGCCTTTTATGATGCAGAATACCTGTTTACCGTAGACGAAACGGTATTTAATCCGCCACCAAAAGTAAAATCGGGTGTATTGCGACTAACGCGCAAACCCAATTATCAATTGGCTTGTAGTGAGAAAATGCTTTTTAATGTGGTAAAAACGGCCTTTAATCAAAGAAGAAAAACGTTACGAAACAGTTTAAAATCCTTAAATTTGTCCGATTCTTTGCGAGAAGATTCGGTATTTGACCTTCGACCGGAACAACTATCCACCGAGGACTTTATCGAATTAACTCGAAAAATTGAGGCCTATGCAGTTTAAAATTAGTAAAGAATTACTGGATCAAATCGACAATTTGATTCGGCAGAATAAGGAGCGTGAATTGCACGACCTCCTTAGTGAACTGCATTATGCCGATATCGCCGAGATTATGGAAGAACTCGACGATAATCAAGCTTCCTATATTTTTAGCATCCTTGACTCTGAAAAAACAGCCGATGTGCTGATGGAAATAGACGAGGAACTTCGGGTTAAACTCTTAAAACGCATGTCGGCTAAAGAGATTGCCGAAGAAATCGACGAGCTCGATACCGATGATGCCGCCGATATTATTGCCGAACTCCCGCAAAGTAAAAAAGAAGAGGTAATCTCAGAGTTGGAAGATGTTGAGCATGCGAAGGATATTGTTGAACTATTGCGCTATGATGAAGATACCGCTGGTGGTTTGATGGGGAAAGAATTGGTAAAAGTCAATGAAAATTGGAATGTCCTTACCTGCGTGAAGGAAATGCGCATACAGGCCGAACACGTTACCCGCGTTCATTCGATTTATGTAGTAGACGATGATAATCGATTGAAAGGCCGCTTATCATTAAAAGATTTATTAACCACTTCTACTAAGACGCCAATTAGCGAGGTTTATATCAAAAAAGTAGATTACGTGCGTGTTCATACAGCCAACACAGAAGTTGCGCGAATTATGCAAAAATACGATTTGGAAGCCATTCCCGTAGTCGATGAAATGGGCCGTTTAGTAGGACGTATTACCATTGATGATATCGTAGATGTTATTAAAGAAGAAGCCGATAAAGACTACCAATTGGCCGCAGGGATCTCTCAAGATGTTGAAGCAGATGACAGCATCTTAGAATTAACTCGTGCGCGTTTACCTTGGTTGGTCTTGGCGTTGTTTGGCGGTTTTATTTCGGTACATACTTTGGGCTTGTTTGAACCCGCCATGAAAGAACACGGTCAACTGTTCTTTTTTACACCGCTAATTGCCGCAATGGCCGGAAATGTGGGTGTGCAATCTTCTGCGATTATCGTTCAAGGGTTAGCCAATAATTCGATCAGTGGTTCGTTGTGGAATCGTTTACTCAAAGAGATTTCACTTTCGTTATTGAATGGAGTGATTCTTGCGATTATCTTATTTTTAGGAAGTCACTTCTTGTTGGGTTATGCAACTAAAATTGGAGAAATTATTGCCATTGCGTTAATTTCAGTAATTGTAATTGCCTCATTAATAGGAACGTTTATTCCGTTGTTGTTGGACAAAATAGGCATAGATCCTGCATTGGCAACCGGGCCATTTATTACGACAAGTAATGATATTTTTGGGATTATGATTTACTTTTCCATTGCGCGTTTGATTTTAGGATTCTAAGTCCATTTTCTATTTGGGCTTTCCTATCTTTGCTTTAAATCAAATACCCTTGTTTTGAACCCAGCCGAAATTCGTATTTTACATTTGGATTCCAATCATCCGCTCCTTTGGGAACAATTGCATCTTGCCGGATTTACCAATGAAGCCGATTACAGTTCAGATAAAGCAACTGTTGAATCCAAGATCGCCCATTATCAGGTAATTGTTATTCGCAGTCGTTTCCCAATTGATGCTGCTTTTTTGGATGCTGCTACACAATTGCAATTTATTGCACGGGTAGGTGCGGGTTTAGAAAGTATCGATGTTGACTATGCAATTGCAAAAGGAATTCATTTAATTGCTGCACCTGAAGGCAATCGCAATGCGGTAGGTGAACATGCGGTAGGCATGCTATTGTCATTGATGAACCGGTTAAACCCGGCTGATCGAATGGTTCGTCAAGGCCAATGGATTCGAGAAGGTAATCGTGGCTATGAATTGGAAGGTAAAACGGTAGGAATTATTGGTTATGGAAACATGGGTAAATCGTTTGCCAAAAAATTACAAGGTTTTAACGTTACGGTTTTGTGTTATGATTTGCTAGCAAATGTAGGTGATGAAAATGCCCAACAAGTCGATTTGCCAACGCTCCAAGCTCGCGCGGATGTATTGAGTTTGCATGTGCCATGGACATCCCAAACCGATAAAATGATCGGCACGGAATTTATTAATCAATTTGCCAAACCCTTTTGGTTTATCAATACCTCGCGGGGTAAAAATGTAGTTACCGAAGATTTAGTGGCGGCCCTGAAATCGGGTAAGATTCTTGGTGCAGGGTTGGATGTTTTAGAATATGAAAAGCTTTCGTTTGAAAGTTTGTTTACAGAAGATGACCGTCCCGAAGCGTTGGAGTATTTGTTGCAATCTGAACAAGTACTGTTGACACCCCATATTGCGGGCTGGACTTTTGAAAGTCATGCAAAATTGGCCCAAACGATAGTGGATAAAATACGGATATTTTATGGCCAAATAGAAGTCGAATCCACAGCGCAGCCACATGTAACAGGTTTGGGTGGCTTTTTCTTTAAATCGGAAAATCCAAAGTTATTAAAATCATGGTATGCAACGCACTTGGGATTACCAGTCGATGATTACGGATGGTCGTTTTGGTGGAAAGATTCCAATGGCCGTGATGCGATGACACAGTGGTCGCCATTTGAAGCAGGGACGCATTATTTTGACCCGAGTGAAAAACCCTATATGATCAATTACCGGGTAGATAATTTGGAACGCATACTTCAAAAACTCAAGCAAGAAGGCGTAACCATTGTAGGCGAAATTGAAACCTTTGAATATGGTAGATTTGGATGGATCATGGACCCCGAAGGAAATAAAATTGAACTTTGGGAGCCAATAGATAGTGGATTCAAATAAATTTCTTAATTTTCAGCCGATAACCAATATCAATAATCAATCTAAAACCAAAATTATGGATTCACAAAAAGTAGACATGTTCATGATGGCGAACTCAAAATTTTTTGAAGCGCATCAATTACCCGCAATTCGCGAGCGCTTATTAAATTTAGACGAGTCAAAATGGGCGATGATTCAAATGACCCAATTTAAAGACCCAACCACGAGTTTAATCATCTCATTATTTGCAGGAGGATTAGGTATTGACCGTTTTTATATTGGCGATACAGGATTGGGTATTGCAAAACTGTTAACTTGTGGTGGGTTAGGAATTTGGAACATTGTGGACTGGTTCTTAATCATGGGAGTAACTCGTGAAAAAAATATGGAAAAATTCCATAACGCTTTATACTAAGAGCATAAAAAATGACCCGAAATCGGTTGTACACCATTGTAATGATTGGCACCATTTCGGGTTTGTTTTATTTTTTATATAGTTTTTACAGGAATCCGGAAACCGGTATTAGTTGGTGTCTTTTCAAAAATGCTACCGGTTACCCTTGTCCGTCATGTGGGACTACCCGGGCGATGAAACATTTAGTCCAAGCTGAATTTCACAAAGCTTTGGTTACTAACCCACTGAGTTACCTCATGGCATTGGTGCTTTTTATCGTTCCCGTTTGGGTAGGATATGATGCAATCACCCGAAAATCGGGATTTTTTCAATGGTATCAAAATGGAGAGACCCTTATTCGAAAACGACCCATTGCATTTCTTTTCATTGGCTTGATTCTTGCTAATTGGATTTGGAATATATTTAAAAAACTATGATTTACAACCTCAATTTTCCTTACAAACCCTCAGAACACGAGGCTGAAAAAGCATCGAATAGTTATTTGATGTCTTTGGTTGCGCTCGTTGCCGGGTTGCCGTTACCAATTATCAATTTAATTGCAACGTTTTTCTTTTTTATGGCCAACCGCAAAGGAACGTATTTTGTTCGTTGGCACTGCACACAAGCCTTGTTTTCCCAAGCCGGACTTTTGTGTATGAACAGTTTTGGCTTTTGGTGGACTATCGATATCATTTTCTATAATTACCCCATTTCAGGGTCCTATTTTGCCTATTTATTTACGGTGATTCTGTTTAATATTACAGAGTTTATTTCTACTATTTATTTGGCAATAAATACCCGAAAAGGGAAGCATGTCGAGCTGTGGTTTTTTGGTCCATTAACAAATTTAATCTGTAAACCCGATGCAACCAATCAATAAAATTATCATTCAAGGAATACTCCTTATTGCCGTGTTTTTCGGACTTTTTTTTGGGTTATCTCAAATCGACTTTATCAAGGCATTTAATATTCGTCAAACGAAATTAAATACGGCGAATAAACTCGGAGATGTACTTTGGAAACAAGTCGAAGAAAGTGAAGTTATTATCTACAATGATACCCTTCAAAAAACCTTGGATTCATTAATTACTCCCATTCTAGAAGCCAATGATATTCCTAAAGATTCAATCCGACTTCATTTGGTTGAAAATAGTCAAGTCAACGCTTTTGCCATGCCAAACAATCATTTGGTGGTTTTCACAGGGTTAATTAAAGACTGCAAAAAACAAGAAGCTTTGCAAGCGGTATTAGGACATGAAATTGCGCACATCCGTAAAAACCATGTGATGCAAAAGTTGTCGAAGGAAATCGGACTTTCCGTTTTATTGTCGGCTACAGGGGGTAATGGTACATTAATCCGAGAGATTTTGAAAACACTTTCCTCAACGGCCTACGATCGTGCTCTAGAAAAAGAAGCCGATTTAACAGCGGTTGATTATCTATTGAAAGCCAAGATTAATCCTAAACCCATGGCTGATTTTATGTATCAATTGGCGCAAAAGAGCGATATGCCCGAAGGGTTTGGTTGGATCTCTACTCATCCTGAATCCGAGGACCGCGCCCGATATATTTTGAGTTATTTGAAAGGTAAAAAACTTGAAAATAAGCAAATGTTAAGTCCCAAAAGCTGGGAGACTTTTAAAACCCGAATAGCGGAAGAAGATTAACAAAAAAACCTGACATCATCGTCAGGTTTTTGTTTTATTAAGGTGCCGGGTTCGGATGTAACTCTTGTATTTTTTGAATGCCTGCGATAACTTCATCGGTGAGTTCCGTAGCAAAGGCATCGAGATTTTCTTTTAATTGCGCTAAACTTGTAGCTCCAACGATTGTTGAGGTTACAAACGATTGTCGGTGCACAAACGCCTCTGCCATTTGTACTAAGGTCAATCCATTGGCTTCCGCTAATTCTTTATACATGCGCGTTGCAGTAAAACAATTTTGATTGGTATACCGGGTAAAATTGGGGAATAACTTCATCCGAGAATTTTCGGGATATCCGTTGAGGTATTTGCCTGATAAAAATCCGAAAGCCAAAGGCGAATAGGCCAATAAGCCCACACCTTCACGATAGCATAATTCGCTCAAACCGACTTCAAACAAGCGGTTTAAAAGTGAATACGGATTTTGAATCGTTACAATACGTGGCAAACCATGACGCTCACTTTCTTGCAAAAAACGCATCACGCCAAATGGATTTTCATTGGAAACGCCAATATGCTTGATTTTCCCCACTTTAATTAATCCGTCAAAAACCTGTAGCACTTCCAAAATAGTATCTTGCCAATGGGGGTCAAATTCGGTTAATCCGCGTTTACCAAACATATTCATTACGCGCTCAGGCCAATGGGTTTGGTATAAGTCAATTGTATCGGTTTGCAGATTTTTCAAACTTAAATCTACCGCTTCGTGTATGCTTTTTTTCGAAAAATCCAACGGTTGCCGAATATATTCCATTCCGCGATTCGGTCCGGCAATTTTTGTAGCGATGACTAGCTTCTCCCGTTTGGTACTTCCAATTTTTTTTAACCAAGATCCAATGAATCGTTCGGTACTACCAAAAATTTGGGCATTTCCGCCAATAGGGTACATTTCGGCAGTATCGATAAAATTAATTCCACGTTCCACTGCATAATCCAATTGATCATGGGCTTCAGCTTCAGTATTTTGATTGCCAAAAGTCATAGTGCCCAAACAAATGCGGCTTACGCGCAAATCGGTATGAGGCAAATAGGAGTAGGTCATTGCTGTCATTTACAATTCATCCAACATTTTGGTAATCTCGTCCAATTTTGGGGTTAAGATAATTTCAATACGTCGGTTTTTCGCTTTCCCTTCTGCTGTAGTGTTAGCCATAAGAGGTGCATATTCTCCGCGGCCCGCAGCAGTTAAACTTTGACGGTTGATGTCTTTATTTTCTGACAAAATATTCACGATAGCTGTAGCGCGCTTGGTCGATAAATCCCAGTTGTTTTCGACACCACCACCAATTGTTCCTAAAATTTTATCATCGTCCGTATGACCTTCAATTAATATAGAAATATCCGGATTTTGAGCTAAAACTTTACCCAATTCCACCACTGCTTTTTTACCTTCAACACCAACAGCCCAACTTCCGGTTTGGAACAACAATTTGTTTTCCATAGACACATAGACTTTTCCGTTTTTTTGTTCAATGGTTAATCCTTTGCCTTCAAATGCATTTAAGGCTTTGGATAAATTCTCTTTTAGTTTTTTCATATTCGCATCTTTCGCTGCAATATAGGCTTCCAATTCATTAAGACGTTTGGAGCTAGCTTCCAATTCTCCGCGCAATTTATTCAAACGCTCTTGCTCGGCTGCGATTGTTTTTTCTTTGGCTTCTAATTGTGCCAAGAGTTCGCGATTCTTGCTAATATTACTACTTAATGCGTCATTACTGTCTTTTTCCAAAGCCGAATAGGCAGCTTGAAGGTTTTTTAAATTTTTTTCAGAAGCGACAAGTTCAGCCTGAAGTTTATCACGATCCGATTTTAATTTGTCGTAATCGGTTTTTAGCTTCGCGCCATCCATTTCAAGTTGGCCTTTTGCTTTTTGTAAGTTTTCATTTTCGTCGGATAATTGACGGTTTTCTTTTTTCAAATCGGCGTATTTGTTTTCCAATTCGGTATAAATCTTTTTAGATACGCAGGAAGTTGACAGCGTTAATAATGCTAATCCTAAGGTTGCTTTTTTGATCATAATCGTTTAGTTATATTGGGGGAGGTTATACAATTTCGTTTATTTCGACAACAATTGGGCAATGGTCAGAGTGTTTTGCCTCGGGCAATATAACCGCGCGCTGCAATTGCGCTCTAAGGGATTCACTCACGAGGTTATAATCGATTCGCCACCCTTTATTGTTGTTACGGGCATTGGCGCGATAACTCCACCAACTGTAGTGGTGGGGTTCTTTATTAAAATGCCGAAAACTATCAATAAAACCCGATTTAATGAAGCCCGCTAGCCAAGCCCGTTCTTCGGGTAAAAAGCCAGAGACAGTTGCATTTCGTATTGGATCGTGAATATCAATTGCTTCGTGGCAAATGTTATAATCCCCACAAATAATTAGATTCGGAATACTTTTTTTGAGTTCATTGATATACACTTGAAAGTCGTCCATATATTTAAACTTATGGTCCAATCGATCACTATTGGTTCCGGAGGGCAAATACAAACTCATTACTGAAATCGCTCCAAAGTCGGCACGCAAATTTCGCCCTTCAAAATCCATATGGTCTATACCTGTTCCAAAAACGACATTGTCGGGTTGAATTTTAGATAAAATCGCTACACCACTATATCCTTTTTTTTTTTTTTTTTAATAGTATTGGTAAGGATATCCGGCAGCAGTGATGGCATCGGTCGGAATTTGATCTTCTGTAGCTTTAATTTCTTGAAGGCAGATTACATCGGGATTGGCTTGCTGCAGCCAGTCGAGAAATCCTTTGGTAATAGCCGCACGAATTCCGTTTACGTTGTAAGAAATAATTTTCATGGGTATGATAAAATTCAGGGAGCAATAGGCTTCCAATGACATTTGTTCAAAAATACAGATTTAGTATGAAATGCAGGAGTTATATCGAAAAATTATAATAAATGTTTAACCTTTTTTTGGGGAAAAAGGAGAAAATATAAAATCGCTATTGCTAAGAATTGCTATCTTTGTTTTTTTCATTAGATACACAATAGCAGAAGTAAATGGGTTTAGTCGCAGCGAAAGAAGTAGCCAAGGCAATTAAAGCAGACAAGTATGGTGTATTCGGTACTTTTGCAGGCTGGTTATTGATGAAAACCCTCAAAATCTCTACGCTGAACAAAATCTATGATCGCAATAAGCACTTAAATGAGCTGGAGTTTTTAAATGCTATTTTGGACGAATTCCAAATACGCTTTGAAATCCCTGAAGAAGACTTAAAGCGCTTACCCAAAGACGGGGCTTACATTACCATTTCAAACCATCCTTTAGGTGGGATTGATGGGATCTTATTATTGAAGTTAATGTTGGAACGCGAACCGAACTTCAAGATTATTGCTAATTTTTTGTTGCATCGCATCGAACCGATGAAGCCCTACATTATGCCGGTCAATCCGTTTGAAAATCACAAAAACGCCAAGTCGAGTGTCGTAGGAATTAAAGAAACATTACGTCATTTAAGTGATGGAAAGCCGTTGGGGATGTTTCCTGCAGGAGAAGTTTCGACCTACAAAGACGGTAAATTGGTGGTGGATAAGGCATGGGAAGAAGGGGCAATAAAAGTGATTCGAAAAGCCCAAGTTCCAGTAGTTCCCATATATTTTCACGCGCAAAACAGTAAATTGTTTTATTTGTTGTCTAAAATTAGCGATACTATGCGTACCGCTAAGTTGCCATCTGAGTTGCTTACCCAGAAAGATCGTACGATTAAAGTGCGTATCGGTAAACCCATTTCGGTAAACGAGCAAAATGAGCACGAGCGTATTGAAGAGTACAGTGAATTTTTACGACGAAAAACCTACATGTTGGCCAATTCGTTTGATGAAGCAAGTAAGTTTCAAGCGTTGCAGAGCACAAAGCCTTCTAAGAATGTCAAGCAAATTGCGCATCCGGCCAATCATGATAAAATTCTAGAAGAAATCGTAGCGTTACGTAAAGAGGATTCGCGTTTGTTGCAAAGTAAAAACTATGAAGTGTTTTTGGTTTCAGCCGATAAGATACCCAATATCCTCCATGAGATTGGTCGCTTACGTGAGATAACCTTCCGTGAAGTGGGCGAAGGCACTAACGAATCGTTGGATTTGGATAAATTTGACATGTACTACCAGCATATGTTCCTTTGGGATGAAGAAACGCAACAAATTGCAGGAGCTTATCGAATGGGCTTAGGCAAAGCAATTTTTTCCCAATACGGAATTGAAGGTTTTTATTTGAACGATTTATTCCGATTCGAACCTGAATTGAATACTATGATGACGCAGTCTATTGAAATGGGACGCGCTTTCATTATTAAAGAATACCAACAAAAGCCAATGCCTTTATTTTTATTATGGAAAGGTATTGTTCACACAACATTGCGTCATCCGGAACATAAATATTTAATTGGTGGGGTAAGTATCAGCAATCAATTTACCGAGTTCTCCAAATCGTTGATGATTGAATTTATGAAGTCGCATTATTATGATCCTTATGTGGCACAATATGTTCATCCCAAAAGAGCGTACAAGGTGAAATTGAAAGATGCCGACAAGGATTTTGTTTTTAATGAAGCCGAAGCCGATTTGAATAAGTTTGATAAAATTATTGATGAAATAGAACCAGGAAACTTACGACTCCCCGTTTTAATAAAAAAATACATCAAACAAAATGCACGTGTAATTGCGTTTAATGTAGATCCGTTATTTAATAATGCGGTCGATGGATTAATGTATATCCGCATTGCCGATTTACCCGAAAGTACGGTCAAGCCCGTTATGGAAGAGTTTCAGGCTGAATTGGAACGAAAAATGGGTGAGAAGTAGCCCTTTAAATACAAAAAAAATGCCCTTCCAACTGGAAGGGCATTTTTAATTATTCAAAAATAATTTTCTCGGTATAACGATTGCCGTTATTTTCAATTTGTAGAAAATAAATTCCTGGACGAATCCCCTCAGTATTAAGTTCAATTATGTTAGAAATTTCCGGTTGAAACTCAGCCATTTTTTTGCCCGTGATATCATGTAATTCTACACGACTTATTGATAAAAGCTGTGGGTTTTGAATATTTATTTTTCCTTTGCTAGGATTGGGTGCAAACGTTAAGCCAATTTGATTGAATTGGGAAGTGCCCATAGATGAATCCGTGATGCGAAGTAGCGAATTACCGCCTGTAATATACAATTCGCCGTTTACATCCTCTCCAAATGATGTGAAGCTGTTATTTCCGTTAAAAAAAGGAGTATAGGTAATAGCGCCCGTAGTAATGTTTAAAATCCCCATACGGTTTTGGCAATAATCAGCAAAGAAATATTTATTAAGCATATTCGGATAAACAGAACCCGTATATACGTAACCTCCAGTAATTGAGCAGCCTCCAGTAGCGGCATGGGTATACTCTGCAAAAGGAGCTATCATTCCGGTTGTATTGGAACAAGTCGAGTAAACCACAGATCCTTCAAAACATTTCCAACCGAAATTCAATCCAGCATTCGATAAAGGTGCTTGAATACGGTTAATTTCTTCTACTTGATTTTGTCCTACATCGGCTATCCATAGATCACCATTTAAGCGGTTAAATGAAAATTTCCAGGGGTTTCGTAATCCCAATGCCCAGATTTCTTGTTTGCCACTTTGGTTTACAAATGGATTGGTTGGTGGGTAGCCATAGTTTAACGAACCCACAGTGGTATTCACATCTAGACGCAACATTTTACCCAAATAAATTCGCGAAGGGGTTGTTGCATTAACAGTCATGTTTTGTGCATAATTTTGTGGATCTCCAGCACTACCGCCATCTCCCATACCAATGTAAAGGAAACCATCAGGTCCAAATTTTAATGACCCTCCGTTATGATTGGAATACGGTTGATCTATAGTCATTAATATTGTTCCGGTTGGATTGGCCACATTGGGATCGGAACTGCTCACAGTATATCGGGCAATTACAGTATCTCCCGAGAGGTTCGTATAATTGATGAAAAATTGACCGTTAGTAGCATAGTTGGGGTGAAAGGCTAAGCCTAATAAACCTTGTTCGCCACTATTAACCGTAAGTGATGAAACATTTAGAAAAGGGGTAGTTACAATAGTATTGTTTTGAACAATTCGAATCAATCCTCCTTTTTGAACAATAAATAATCGATTATCACCGCAGTGGGTAATTTCAACGGCACTACTCAAACCGGTTACTACAGTTTGTAGTGCAATGGTTTGGGCCATAGATAAATAACAACTGCCCAATACAAGAAGTGTGTAAAGCTTTTTCATACGTGTTTTAATTTGGTCCAAATTACAAAAAAGTCATTACCCTTGCAATACAAATAATAAATCCCGAGGAAACTCGGGATTATCATGAATTTATCGAAGCGTTTTTCAAAGAATTTATAAATTATCGATACTTTTATCTTTCGGATAACGCACCTTGTAACTAATTCGAATGGTTTTGGACTCATTGGGGTCCAATTTCAAATCCCAAGTCATAAATCCAGTTTCAGGATTTACCGATGCCTTACCGTCTTCCAAAAGTTCGATACTAATTTCTTTGTCAGAACTTAGTGGATATTGGTCTTTTAGTGTTAATTGAATAGCTTCTTTTTTATTATTGCGAATCGTAATATCATAGGTAAAGGTTTGCTCTTTGTATGCAGACAAAAACTTGGTGCCCGATTGATCTACAACTTTCTCCCGCTTGATCGAAATCTTTTTATCCCTTCCCATACTCAAACTCAAGGTATCACCGGTTTGCTCTGGATTAATAAAGGTTTTCCCAACATTCATATCTTCGAAGACTATATTGGCTTCTCCTGGCAGTAAATTATATTGACCGTAGTTGTCAATTTTAGCCAATAGGTATGCTTCTTTTTCTAATCGTGGCGCACAGTAAAATTTGTACGTAGCGGGAATTTGTAGTTCTTTTAACGATACACTGTGCATTTTTCCATTAGACAAGACATCATATAACAGATCAATATCAAAGGTTACATTGAGTTGGGATTCAGTGATTTGAATATAGTCATCAATGCCCGAAACAACCGTATCTTCCTTTTGCGCTACCGTGTCTGCATATTTATATTTATTTTCATATGTGTTGAGGGGTGCAGCATTTAAAGCAATAGGCGCAGCATAACCCTTATCCAAATCGCCTTCACGATATTCGCGAAATCTTAAAAACCAGGCACTTTGCAAAGGAGCTTCGTTGTTTTGATTCGGACTACCACTAGACAAACTTAATTTGATTTTTTTCCAATCGATGCCTGTGGTTTGCCAAACTTGGGCTTTGTACATCAATTGAATAGGATCTTTTATGCTGTTGGCGCGTAAATCATACATTGGTTTCCAACCCGCAGCATTGGTAATGTAGGAGAAATTGAGGGCTACATTACCTGCAACTTCATTCTGTATTTGCAGCACTAATTTTCCTTTTGACATTTTTTCTTCTTTGGCGGTTTTCAATTGTAAGCGCGCACTCAAATTAGCCAATGTTTCATTAAGCTTTATTTCTTTCTCGTTATAAGCCTCAATTTGGTTGTCGAGTTCAATACGTTTGCTTTTGTAATAGTCTACTATTTTAATCAATTCGGCAGCATTCAAACCCGAATTAGCCCCAACTACTTGTTTGTTGCTATCCAATAAGCCAATTGTTTGTTGGTTGGTATGTCTTAGAATTTGAATTTTTTTGATTTCTTTTTGAACGAGTTCGATACTGTCCCGCACTTTTTTAATCGTTGGATTACTTTCGTCAATTTCAAATTCGGAGATGTAATTTTTGGTAAACTGTGCCGACATAACCGTAACCGACTTAGGTGCTTTGATCTGTAAGGTATTTTCGTTAATAAAATCGGCAACATTTTTAATCACTATTTCACTACACCCTACGGGTAAATTAAGTTGTGCCCCCTGTTGAAGTTGGGCTCCATTAAAATAAACGGTTGCCCCGTTTGTTTTAGCGGTCGTAAACAATGGTTTTTGCCCCATTAAGCTCAAGGGAAGAATAAATATCCAAATTTTTGGTATTGCTTTGAATTTTAGCTTACGCAAAAGTTGTTCTTGCATGATCCTATTATTTAAATTATTTTAATTGAAAAATGTACTCCGTTTTATGTAACCAACTCGATTGATTGCCGTTGGGATAACTATGTATGTAACAAAGATTAATACGGTTTTCGTGCAAACTATAGACCACCCATTTTCCATTATAGGGGTCGTTCCGTTCTATCGATAGCAAATTAAAACGGTATGGATTGTCACTGTAGATAATATCATCTTGATGGTGTGCTTTTACCCAATTTAATAACGTAGCACCCGAAATGCGATTACCCGGTATTCCGGTATATAATTCTGAAATATCAAACCGTTGATTGGGCGTGTTTTCATGCCAACCTGATTTATAGCAATACAGCAACTCCCAGTCACTAGTTGGGGTAATTTTGTTTTTAATTATAGGTTTGGTAGTTGAATTCCAACCATTGATTGTTGCCAAATTCCGCGAGACTTCTTCCGGATTGGTTACCGGTTTCATGAATTTTTCAATCGGATTTTTAATTTGTACAACGCTCAAAAACAAAAATCCAATAAGTAGCAGAACGATTTTTTTCATCAAACGTAGGAGGATTTACAACTTTATTTTACACGTTCAAGTTCCATTCCAAGCGCAATAATATTCGGAAAATAGGGATATTCAAAAGTATTTTCCAAGGTAAACGTGTAGGTTCCGGGGTCAAAATGTTTAGCAGTAAATACGGTTTGTTTTACATCGCATACATCGCCAGTACAGTCGCCGCATTCTTCGCCTTTGGCATTTTTTATTAAAAATGTAAGGGGTTGTTTTTCAGTTTTCTCTTCATTTGATACGGTCAGCGCAAGCGGTAGTTTTGAAAACTGTGAGCCATACACAAAACTTCCCATAAGCACACCGTTAAAAGTGCCTGCATTTTCTATTGTAAAAGTAAATGTTTTTGGATCTGATTTTTGCCATTGATGAGTTTCTGGAAAATCATAGAATTCACTTAGGTCCTGATCGTTTTCGCAAGATTGCCCAAAAACAACTAAAGTAAGCGCAATTAACAATGAAATTTTCATGATTTTTTATTTTTAACAAAACGTGAAATAACTGTATTTCGTATAATTAAAACTCGATAAATTCGTCAAGTAATGGCTCGCTTTGAATCGTGTCAGCGACCTTTGTTTTTAGTCGACTTAAAGCTTCGCCAGTGAGTTGTAGGGGTTGACTGTAACCTAAAGTGTCCTCTGGGGTTATCCATTTTCTTCGAAGCATGAGCTGGGTTAAAAAATTTTGTTGTTGCAAAGCAAATTTTTTCTCTTTCCGATCCGAATCAAATCGGTACATAAAACCTTTGGGTTTGGGAATAATGGTTGCCAAATACAAACTTTCTTTAAAAGTAAGCGCCTCTGGTTTTTTTTGAAAATAATACTGGGCTGCTTCTCCAATACCATATACATTTGGACCCCATTCGATGATATTGAAATACACTTCCAACATTCGCTCTTTTGTAGCGATACGTTGTTTTTCTAAAATATAAACCAGTAAAATTTCTTCCAATTTTCGGGAAAGGGTTTTCTCCCGAGTTAGAAAAACATTTTTTACCAACTGCATGCTAATCGTACTGGCGCCCCGTGCAAACTTTTTGGTTCGAATATTTTTTGCAATGGATTGTTTAAAAGCTTCCGATATAAATCCGCTGTGATGCATAAACGATGGATCTTCGCTTGTTAAAACACATTTTTGCAGGTAAGGAGAAATTGCAGAAAGCGGCGTGTACATTAAATTTTCAGGACCAACAATTATTGGCCGTTGTGCAATTCCGTTTTCTATTGCACGGTAGATAAATCCGCTATTTATTTTTCGTAAATCTGCTGCTCCATAATGGGTAATTTTTAAATTTTCTGGTTGCAACTTACTTTCAAAAACCAGATCGTTTGGCTGTTGTTCGTTAAATTTAAAATCTAATTGGTAGCTGAAATTTCCCGAGGCTTGCATCCCTTCAAAATGGGAAAACAATCCTTTAGGTAAAGCAGTAATAAAATCTTGTGCTTTTGTTTTTGGGATTTTCAATTGCAGGGCAATCGTTTTGCCTTTTTCTTGGGCATACAATAAATAGGGCCTGCATTTAAGTTTTCCGAGTGTTATTTGTGAATTGGAATCCAATTGAATTTGACGTTCGCCTAAAATCCAATGAAAATCGACCTGAGCTTGTTGAATTGCTACGTCTTTGGAGGCAATCTTTGGATGGTTTATAATTAATTTGTGGATTGAAGCCATTCCGTTTGCATGAAATTCACCTTGCTCCATTCCTAAATTTTTCAATTGAAAGCGCGCCGATTTGAATGCCGTTTTTAAATGAAATTGATGTTGGATAAACGGGAGTTGCACCGTATCATGATGCAGGTTTTTAAATAGCAAATCGGTTTTCCGGTTTCGAGGATCGGCAAACCCGGCGAGACGCCACCATTGGGTTTTGTTGTTTTCAGCTACTTTAATTTGGGATTCTAATTGGTTATTATTTAGCGTCAATTGGGTAAAATCAAGTTGTGTTTGATGTCCTTTATCGTTTACTTTTAAAGCAAATCCTTCGACCTGCATTTGAGTTGGAATTAAATTTAAAAAACGAGTGGTTAAACGGTTAACAAAATCGGCATAATCCGTTGCTTTTTTTGTGCCACCAGCTTCTTTTTTAGACTTTAAAAATGCATCAAAATTACTGCCCTCAGCAGTTTTCACCCATTGAATATAACCGCGGTTAATACTTAAATCCGTTACTTGGAGGGTGCCCGTTAGTATTTTCCAAAAATTAAATCCTGTTTTAAGTTCCCCAATAGTTACAATTGTATCCCCTTGCATTGGTTTAAGGCTTATGGCTTTCATATAAATATGATCTAAACCTTCAAATTGGGCTTCCTTAATTACTAAATTACATTGGTAATCCCGTTGCATTTTAATGACTGCCTTTTCAATTACTTGATCCAGTAGTACATTACGAAAAATAAAAAGAAGTATACTCCCAATAACTAAAAAGGATAGTAAACTAATCACGAAAATTTTAATCTTTTTCGGGGAAATTGCGATTCGTCTCATCCAAATAATTCGCTAACCACTTCTTCAATTTTGGAAACCATTACGATTCGAATTCGTGTATTTGAGGCCGTAATTTTGTTGTATTTGGACACAAATATTGTTGTAAAACCTAATTTTTCGGCTTCTTGAATACGTTGTTCAATGCGGTTTACTGGACGAATTTCTCCTGATAAACCGACTTCGCCTGCAAAACACACTTCTTTTCCTACGGCAATGTCTTCATTAGAGGATAAAATAGCCCCTACAACTGCCAAATCAATTGCGGGATCATCAACAGATATTCCCCCAGTAACATTGAGAAAAACATCTTTAGTACCTAAACGAAACCCAGCCCGTTTTTCTAAAACTGCTAAAATCATATTTAAGCGTTTGGCATTATAGCCCGTTGTACTGCGCTGGGGTGTGCCATAAACTGCGGTAGAAACTAAAGCTTGGATTTCAATCATTAATGGGCGCATTCCTTCCAAAGTTGCTGCAATTGCTGTTCCGGAGAGTTCTTCTTCGCGATGTGAAATTAAAATTTCTGAAGGATTTGAAACTTCCCGAAGGCCTGTGCCTTGCATTTCATATATTCCTAATTCGGCGGTAGAGCCAAAACGGTTTTTTAAGGCGCGAAGAATACGGTACACATGATTACGGTCACCTTCAAATTGAAGTACAGTGTCCACCATGTGTTCAAGAATTTTTGGCCCTGCTATATTGCCATCTTTCGTAATATGTCCGATTAAAATAACGGGAATATTGGTTTCTTTGGCAAATTTGATGAGTTCTGCCGTACATTCTCGTATTTGAGAGATACTTCCAGCTGTAGATTCAATGAAGTCGGTATGAAGGGTTTGAATCGAATCGATGATTAAAATTTCTGGTTCGACTTCCTGAATTTGCCGAAAGATATTTTGTGTTTTGGTTTCGGTTAAAATAAAACAACTCTCGTTATTAGGATTGATGCGTTCGGCGCGCATTTTTATCTGTTTCTGACTTTCCTCGCCTGAAACATAAAGCGTTTTATAGGGAAGCATTAAGGATAATTGAAGTAAAAGTGTACTTTTTCCAATGCCGGGCTCACCCCCTAATAATACCACAGAACCGGGAACAATTCCACCACCCAACACCCGATTGAGCTCACCATCGCCAGTATTTAATCGAATTTCTTGAGTTGAATCAATTTCTTTAATTTTTAAGGGTTTAGTGGCTTTTTTAACTTCAACGCTCGATTTCCAAGCCACTTTTTCCTCTTTCTGAATAATTTCTTCAACAATTGTATTCCATTCTTTACAGGCATTGCATTGCCCTTGCCATTTGGCATATTGATTGCCACAATTTTGACAAAAAAAAGAAGTTTTTAATTTAGCCATTGCTGTACTTGGTGGAGACTTATTTTTTCTTTACTTGAGGTCCGAGTTCATCCATTTTACCCAATATCATTTCTTTCGTAAGGTCGCCAATTTCCTGAAGTTGGTAAGCGTTTTGATAATGTTTTAATGCCATTCTTAAATCGCCATTGTTTTCATAGAATCGCGCCATATGATAGTCGCTCAACATCGCCTTTGGATAGGTAGTACGCGACAGTTGCGCCAATTGTTCCAGTTCATTGAACGCTTTGTTTTTAATGATAGCCGCTTCAATAGCTTTGAAATCATTCACGCGTATTTTCATTTTCATACCCAAAGCTTTATCGGCTAGTTCATACCGGTTTTTTAAATAATCAACATATCCCGAAGGGAGAGTGACAATTTTTTCTTGAAATTCATTCATTGATATGGGTTGATAGGCGGAAAAAAAGTGATATAAAGCACTCGGAATCGCATAAGGTACAAGCGAATAATGCGAACATCCTTTAAAATCATCATAACGGTAACTGAGGGTAGCACTATTAGCCGCTTTTATATTGGTGTCTAATTGGGCCACTTTATTTTTAATGGTTTTAACATCGCCATCTGCTGAAGCAACATAGTAAAACATATTGTTAGTAAAAGTAGCCAAACGCTCAGCAATATGCGTTTCCATATCCTTTGTCATAACCGGACTCAAGGAAATATAGGCCTTAAAAAGCGGATTGTCTTTGTAGAGGTAAAAATTCATAAATCCAGCGGTTACATCATGACCCGCTACAATTTTGAAAGGGGAGATTCGAAAATTTTTCTGAAGATAAGGGAGTAATTCGCCTCCTAAAAATTCGAAAAATGATTCGCCCATACCTGTAGGTAAGCCGGTGGTTTCATCGGCTTGGCATTCTTCATCCCGTTCTCTATCGTTGCTGTGGTTTAGTCCCACAAGAATAACCTCAGGCAAATCATCCCAATAGTAACCGTATTTTAACGTGCCCAAAAACGGGTCAAACAAGTAGTCGCCGTCAAGCACTAAAAGTAAAGGATAGGTACGTTTTTTATCTTGCTCATACGAAGGGGGTAAAGCGACTGATAAATGGCGGTAGGTATTTAGTTTGCTCGAGAATATACTATCTTTAGTAGTTTGACTCAATCCGTTTAGACTTAGGGCAAGTGCTAAAATCAGAAGTGTTTTTTTCATATTCGTAATCGGGTTGTTTTTTTTGTATTTAACGACCACCAATATACCAATTATTTTCTACTTTGTAGCGGCAAAAGTAGATAGCCAATCAACCCAAGAAAAAGGGTTAGCAAGGTTTGTGAAGTCCACGCCAACCATCCAAATGCTACGCTTGTTTCTTCAGGGATTCCGTATTGTCCAAAAATCAATGCAATCGAAAAAGGGAAGGCACCAATACCTCCATTGGTAAAACCGATGGCCAAACTCCCAAAAATAAAGCCCATAATCACAATGTCAAATCCAATTTTTTCAGTCTCGGGTAAAGCAAAAATAGGAATGTAAAACATGACTAGATAACATAACCAAATGAGCATGGAATGAAAAATATAGCGCCATTTTTTCTCCATATGCCATACACTCAGTATCCCTTCGGTTAAGCCGGACAATTTATGTTTTAATTTTCGAATAATCGACCATTCGGCATAAATCCAAATTAAAAGAAATAAGATTCCACAAAGTACTATCCCGATGCTTGCAAAAGCAATGGTTTTTAGCGATACCTGTTGATCGATTAAAAATTGATGTAATTTATCAAATTGTAACAAAACTCCCAATATCACAAAGAGTAAAAACAGCGCAAGATCGACTATTCGTTCAGCTACAATGGTTCCAAAGGCTTTGTCAAAGGGTACGTTTTCGTATTTTTTAAGTAATGCTGCACGGGTAAATTCACCAGAGCGGGGGATCGTTAAATTTACTAAATAGGAAACACAAACCGCAAGAAAATTGGTGCTTATTTTTGTGGTATAGCCCAAATGTTCAAGGGCAAATTTACAGCGAAAGGCACGAGACCAATGACTTAATAAAGCAACAAGTAACGAAAGAAAAATATAAAAATAGTTGGCGTGTAATAAACTTTTTTCAATGTTGTTGAGTTCATTTTCAGTTAGTGAAGAAAATTGGTAAAAAATAATACCACACCCAATAAGCAACGGTATAAATAAGAGCAGTAAATTTTTAACCGATTTTTTCAAACGCAATTATTTCAATAAATTGGTATTTTCATCGGGGAAAACCAACCAAGGTTTAAATGATTTAGCCTCTTCAAAAGGCATTAAAGCATAGGAAATAATAATGATGATGTCGCCAGCGTGTACTTTACGGGCTGCAGGTCCATTTAGTGTGATTTCACCAGAATTACGACTTCCTTTAATCACATAGGTTTCAAAACGTTCGCCATTGTTAATATTGACAATCGCTACTTTTTCGCCTTCAATTAAATTGGAAGCGTCCATTAAAGCTTCGTCAATAGTGATGCTGCCGATGTAATTCAAATCGGCTCCCGTAACTTTTACACGGTGTATTTTAGATTTAACTACTTGAATTTGCATGGTGCAAAGGTATAATTAATTTAATGAAATTGTGTCAATAAGTCGGACATTGTTTACGATAACAGCAATAAAAGCGCGGTAGGTGTGATCTGCTTTTTTTGATTCAGCACTTTCTAAAGTTGTTTCTTCTGCAATCTCAAAATATTCAAGTTGGAACAACGATTGCTTCTGAAAATCAGCTTCAATAATTGCTTTCAGTTCGGGGATGCTGTGGCTATGAAAAAGGGTTTTGATTTTTTGAAGTGACGCGTAGATAAAACCTGCTTTTTCTCGTGTAATTGGGTCTAAGCGTTCATTTCGCGAACTCATCGCGAGTCCATTCGTTTCTCGGTAAATGGGACAGCCAACGATGGTGATCGGTAACTTTTCTTTTTCAACCAGTTTTTTAATGATCTGTAATTGTTGAAAATCTTTCTCGCCAAAGTAAGCGGTTTGAGGTTGAATGATTTCGAATAATTTTTTTACCACAGTCCCTACACCGTCAAAATGTCCTGGGCGAAATTTACCTTCCATTTGATGCTCCAAACCATCAAATGAGAAAGCAGATGATTCAGGGATTCCATCATAAACATCGTCTACAGTGGGAGTGTAAACAAGAATCGAGTTGGATAAAGATTGAATTTTTTTTAGGTCAGACGCTAAAGTTCTGGGGTATTTAAGTAAATCTTCAGAATTGTTGAATTGCGTTGGATTGACAAAGATGCTAACCACTGTAATCGTATTGTTTTGAATTGCATTTTGCAACAATGAGAGGTGTCCGTCGTGTAAAGCGCCCATCGTTGGTACAAATCCTATTGTTTGATTTGGCGCGTGTAATGTGTCTAAATGTGCCCTAAGGGCTGCTTTTTTATCAAAAACCAACATTAAAATCAATTAAAGTGTAGGGTACAAACTTACTATGTTTAGTTAAAATCTCCATAAAATTTTGTAGTTTTGCATGTTTTTTAAACAACAGTAAAACCAAAACCAATAATTATCAACCCTATGGAAGACAAGAGGATATTATATGTATCATCTGAAGTGGTACCTTATTTGGCTGAAAATGAAGTTTCATTAATGTCGTATGATGTGCCCAAAATGATTAATGATCAAGGGGGTCAGATACGTATTTTTATGCCGCGCTATGGCAATATTAATGAACGCAGACATCAATTGCATGAAGTGATTCGTTTATCGGGAATGAATATGGTTGTCAATGATGTAGATATGCCTCTAATTATAAAAGTAGCGTCTATTCCAAAAGAGCGCATTCAAGTTTACTTTATTGATAATGAGGAATACTTTAAGCGCAAAGCGACTTTTACAGATGAAGAAGGGGTGTTGTATCCAGATAATGATGAGCGCGCGATATTCTTTGCAAAAGGAGTTATTGAAACGGTAAAAAAATTAAATTGGGTTCCCGATATTATTCATGTTCATGGGTGGTTGGCGTCCATGTTGCCGGTGTATATGAAGCATTATTACAAGCATGAAGCATTATTTTCGGAAACCAAAATTGTAACATCGGTCTACAATACTGGTTTTGAAGGTTTGCTCGACGTAAAAGCTCTTGATAAAGTAAAGTTTGATAGTATCCCACACGATGCGGTTAGCCCTTTGGCTGATCCAAATTATGAAAATTGGATGAAAGTGGCGGTAGCTCATTCTGATGCGGTTATTGTTGGTTCAGAAAATTTGGATGAAGGTTTAACAAAAATTATAGAATCATCAGGGAAACCTTTTCTACCTTTCATCCCTAAAGAAGCGTTTGCGCAAGCATATACTGCTTTCTACAAAGAAATGTTATAATTTTGGATTTATGAATTTACGTAAATTAGTGTATTCACTTTTTGTTGTTTTTGCGATGGCACTCGTGTCATGTGATAAAGACTTTTCCAATGTTGGTGGTGAAATTGTTGGTGATGAACACTTTGGTTTGAATAAAACAACCTTTGATGTCGTTGCCTTCAATAAAAGTACTGGAGATGTACAAACCAATGATTTGCCGATCAATTCGCTTGGCTATTATAATAGTCCTGTTTTTGGGAAAACAAAAGCAAGTCTTGTAACACAGCTACAATTAGAAAATAACAATCCAAAATTTTTTGCTCCCGACCTTATTGATTCAGTATATTTACATATTCCTTATTTTGCTCCTGTAACCGATGTAGAGGCTGGAACGGGGGAACCTATTTATCGAATCGATTCATTGTTACCACAATATAAAAAAGACGTGGTTTCACCAAAAATCAAGTTAGGCGTTTATGAGTCGGGTTATTTTATACAAGATTTTGATCCTGCAACCAATCTTCAACAAGCGCAACGCTATTATTCAAGTCAACAAGCTCAATTTGAAGGGGCGCTTGTGAATAGTTCACTTCGATTGAATGACGACAACACGAATGTAAATACGCCTACAACAACAGACTACAGTCAAAACGATCAGTTTGTATTTAGTGCGCAACCCATAAAAATTAAGAAGCCAAGCGGAACGGTTAAAGAAACAATAGCGCCTGGAATTTTCTTAAACTTGAATAAGTCCTTTTTTCAAAATAAAATTTTTAATGCTCCTGCGGGTGTATTTTTAAATAATAATACATTTAAAAATTATTTTAGAGGACTTTATTTTAAAGCTGAAGCGGCAGTAGGCGCTGAAAATCAAGGTGTATTAGCACGGTTAAATACTGCTCGTGGGAAAATTACTATTATTTACAAGGATTATACCAATCAAACGGCTTATGACAATAGTGTTAATGACCCATCAATCAAAAAAGTGAGCAAAAAAATCGTGTTGAATTTGACAGGACGCACGGTCAATTTTTTTGACACCGATTATATAAATCCGGTAACGACACCCAATATGGTTGTTGGCGATGAGCGCATTCAGTTAAAAGGAGGTAAGGGATCTATGGGAGTCATTGATTTGTTTAACCCGACCGATAATATTCAATATAATTCTAGTGGTGCACTCGTAAATACGCCCAACGGAATACCAGATGAATTGGATCAATTGCGCAACCCAAGTGATGGTAAAAAATGGTTAATTAATGAGGCAAATCTGGTGTTTTATATTGATAAAACGGCAATGGCTACTGCTGTTGAACCCAATCGAATACTATTGTATGATTTAGACAATAACCGCCCTGTAATTGATTATTACAATGATCTTTCTACTGCTGTTGAAACTAAATACAATAAGTTTATTCATGGTGGAATTTTAGTTAAAGGGTCGGATAGCCGTGGGGACTATTATAAGGTTCGAATAACGAATCATTTTCGAAATTTGATCACTAAAGATTCAACAAATGTTCGTCTAGGCTTGGTTGTTACCGAAAATATAAATAGTGTGAATCGGGGTTATTTGCAAACGCCTTTTACAATTGGAACCAAACAATATAAATTTTCGCCTGCTATGGCAATTGTGAATCCGTTAGGAACCATTCTTTTTGGGTCAAATCCAAACGTGCCGGATTCAAAGCGAATGAAATTACAAGTTTACTATACCAAACCTGACTAAAAAAATAGATTATGTGTGGAATCGTAGGATATATTGGACATAGAGCAGCTTATCCCATTGTTATTAAGGGATTAAAGCGTCTTGAATATAGAGGATATGACAGTGCGGGCGTTATGCTTTATGACGGCGTTGATTTGAAAGTATCAAAAACAAAAGGTAAGGTTTCTGACCTTGAAGAACGCGCCAACAATGAAATTTCTACCAACGGAACTATCGGAATGGGTCATACCCGTTGGGCGACGCATGGTGTGCCCAATGATGTGAATTCACACCCGCATTTATCCAATTCGGGGAACTTAGCAATTATTCATAACGGTATTATAGAAAACTACGAACCTTTAAAAAAAGAACTAATCAACCGGGGCTATACTTTTAAATCAGATACCGATACTGAAGTATTGGTGAATTTGATTGAAGATGTTCAGAAAAAAGACGGATTGAAGTTAGGCAAAGCTGTTCAAGTTGCACTAAATCAAGTAGTAGGTGCTTATGCGATTTGTGTATTTGATAAAAATAAACCCGATGAAATTGTTGTAGCGCGTTTGGGAAGTCCATTAGCGATTGGAGTGGGTGAAAATGAATATTTTATTGCTTCTGATGCTTCTCCATTTATTGAATACACATCGAATGCTATTTATTTAGAGGATGAAGAAATGGCAATTGTTCGATTGCATAAACCATTGAAAATCCGAAAAATTAAAGACGATTCTTTGGTTGATCCTTATGTTCAAGAATTGCAAATGAATTTGGAGCAAATTGAAAAAGGAGGCTACGATCATTTTATGTTGAAAGAAATCTACGAACAGCCAAATGTAATAAAAGACACCTACCGTGGGCGCTTGCATGCGACCACTGGGTTGATCCAAATGGCTGGGGTTGAAGACAATATCGAAAAGTTCTTGTATGCTGATCGAATTTTAATTATTGCTTGTGGAACCTCTTGGCATGCCGGTTTGGTTGCCGAGTATGTTATCGAGGAATTTGCACGCATACCGGTTGAAGTGGAATACGCATCAGAGTTTCGTTACCGCAATCCAATTATTACCTCTAAAGATGTGGTGATTGCTATTTCACAATCGGGTGAAACCGCAGATACCTTGGCCGCTATTAAATTGGCTAAACAAAAAGGAGCTTTTGTATTTGGAGTATGTAATGTGGTTGGTTCGTCTATTTCGAGAGAAACTAACGGAGGTGCTTATACCCATGCCGGTCCGGAAATTGGAGTAGCATCAACTAAAGCATTTACCACACAAATTACGGTTTTAACCATGATTGCGTTGCGTTTAGCTAAAGCAAAAGGAACACTATCCAATTCAGATTACTTCCGGTACTTACAAGAGTTGGAATTGATTCCTGAAAAAGTTGCCGAAGCCTTGCAAACCAATGCCATTTCAAAAGAAATTGCTGCAATTTATAAAGATGCAAGCAATTGTTTATACCTAGGCCGCGGTTACAATTTCCCCGTTGCTTTAGAAGGGGCATTGAAGTTAAAAGAAATTTCTTATATCCACGCAGAGGGTTATCCAGCGGCAGAAATGAAGCACGGGCCGATCGCTTTAATTGATGAAAAAATGCCAGTCGTTGTAATTGCACCCAAACAAGGGCATTATGATAAGGTAGTGAGTAATATTCAGGAAATTAAATCCCGAAGTGGAAAGATCATTGCAATTGTAACCAAGGGTGATATTCAAGTAAAAGAGTTGGCCGATCACGTTATCGAAATACCCGAAACTTCCGATGCATTATCTCCATTAATTACCACGATTCCTTTGCAATTGCTGTCGTATCATATTGCGGTTATGCGCGGATGTAATGTGGATCAGCCTCGAAATCTGGCAAAATCAGTTACGGTGGAGTAACGGCTTTATTCGTTCTCTTTGGAAATAGATAATCACTAATTTTGAGTAAATGAAAAAAGTTTATTTTCTATTTCCCATAATCCTTGCTGTGGTTGGGGCCTTGGCTTTAATTGGCGGCGAGTTGGATGATTCGCCAGGATTAGGCGGAATTGGTCTTATTTTGATAGGGATTTCGTGCTATTTCAACTTTAAGATTTGTAGCAAAAACAATCGATGATTTAACATAAAATCAGCCCTATAATACTGAGCAACAAAGTGCATTTTATATAGGCTACTGTCAAATAAACACAAAATGCAGGACATAAGTCTTGCATTTTTTTTGCTAAGGGGATTCGAATAATTTACTCAAAAGACACAAATATTTAATTCGTATAATGGCCTTGTTAATGAAAAATTAAGGTTCTTTAAATAATATTTTGAAAAATAGTTGTATTTTGCCCTCATAAACCAACAAATTACTATCAAATGAAGATTTATCATCTTTTTGTTACTTTGTTGTTTTGTGCAGTGAGTATGGCACAATCAACAATTTCAGGTACGGTTAAAGACAATAAAAACCAACCTGTTCCCGGTGCCAACGTTAAGGTTGCCGGCGAGTCTGCAGGAACAATTTCTGATGTTGACGGAAAGTTTACATTGAAAGTTTCTAAAACTCCACCCTTTTCATTAGAAATTTCCAGTATTGGATTTGCTTCACAAAAAGTAGCGATTACTTCAGCTTCACAAAAAGTTGAGGTGGTGTTACAAAGTGAAGATACCCGACTGGATGAAATCGTAGTTTCGGCTTCACGTACGCCAGAGCGAATCAAAGAATCGCCTGTTACGATTGAACGTATGACGATTAAGGACATTAAAAAATCGGCTTCTCCATCGTATTATGATGGTTTGGAAAACTTGAAGGAGGTGCATATGAACACTAGTAGTATGTCGTTTAAGTCGATTAACACTCGTGGTTTTGCAACCGTTGCAAATACCCGTTTTATGCAATTAGTTGACGGAATGGATAACTCTTCACCTTTATTGAACTTTGTTTTAGGAAACTTAATTGGTATTTCTGAAATTGATGTTCAAAGTGTTGAGTTGCTACCAGGTGCTTCTTCGGCTTTGTATGGAGCTAACGCATTCAACGGTATTTTATTTATGAACAGTAAAAGTCCGTTTACAAGTCAAGGAATTTCTGCCTATGTGAAATATGGTCAAACTAGTCAAAAAGCGGCAGGATCTAGAGATTATGCGGATTATGGCGTTCGTGTTGCTCATGCATTTTCAAAACATTTTGCAGCAAAAGCGAATTTTTCTTTTATGAAAGGAACCGATTGGTTTGCTACCGATTACAGAGATAAAGACCTTGTAAATAACGTAGGTTTGGATCGTTCGTTCCACAATTATAATGGTATAAATGTTTACGGGGATGAGGCTTCGACCAATCTTCGAGGAGTTGCCACAGGAATGTTGAATGCGGGTGTAATTACTCCGACACAATTTACTGCTTTTCAACAAATTTTACCAAATTACAATGTGAGCCGTACAGGTTATAACGAAGTAGATTTGACTGATAATCGTGTAAAAAATGCAAAAGTAGATTTCTCATTGCATTTAAAGCCATGGGCTAATGACAACGAAATTATTTGGCAAAGTAAATTCGGTTTTGGAAATACAGTATATCAAGGAGCTAACCGATACTATTTGAATGGGTTTTTTATGCAACAGCATAAGTTAGAATTTAAAGGTAAAAACTTTTTCATCCGTGGCTATTTCACCACTGAAGATGGAGGAAATTCTTATGATATGCTTTTTACCGGTTTAAATGTTAACCGTCAATGGAAATCAGACGCTACATGGTTTGGTCAGTATGCGGGAGCTTATGTTCAATCGACATTGGCTGGTGCTACGCCTGCTCAAGCTCATGCTGCTGCTCGTAATGTTGCCGACACTGGACGTTTAATCCCAGGAACTCCTGAGTTTAAAGCGGCTTTCAACCGCGTGATTTCCGATTCAGACGTATTGACAGGTTCTAAATTAGTTGACGACTCCAAACTGTACCATTCGGATGCAAACTATAATTTTAAAGACTTGATTAAGTTTGCTGAAATTCAAGTAGGGGGTTCTTTCCGTATGTATGAATTAAACTCTTTAGGACGTATTTATACCGATAAAGGAAGTGACATTTTATACAGAGAACACGGTTTGTATACCCAAGTTCAGAAAAAATTCATGGAAGACCGTTTGAAATTTACCGGTTCAGTCCGATTTGATAAATCGCAAAACTTTGATGGAAACTTTTCTCCACGTTTATCTATGGTATATTCTGCGGGTGAACAGAAAAATCATAACTTCCGAGGTTCATTCCAAACCGGTTTCCGTAACCCAACTACACAAGATCAATACATCGGATTCAATGTAGGAAGTGCAGTTCTTTTAGGATCTGCTCCCGACAACTTGATTCGTTTTACAGAAACGTTGCCGGTAACCTCAACTTCAGGTCAAGCAATTGTAGGCGGTACATCAACCACTATTAATGGTAACAATGCTTATTATAATTCATATACTGCTGAATCGGCATCGCAATTTGCGGCATTAGCAGGTACCGATCCAATTGCAGCTGCAGCTTTATTGCGTAAAGCGAATGCCAATTTAGTGAAACCGGAAACTGTAAAAGCCTTTGAATTAGGTTACCGTGGTCAGATTAAGAATTTATCTTACGACTTAACGGGGTATTACAATATCTATAATGACTTTATTGGGAATTTAAATGTTGTTGCTCCATTGTATGGTACAGCTCAAGATTCACCAAACATTTTGGGTGGACCAACCGATACCGGTGCACAATCTGTAGATGCATTAGCAACAGGAAATACCCGTGTATTCCAATTATATACAAATACCGATGTTGAGGTACGTTCATTAGGGTTTGGCGCAGGTTTGAACTATAGATTGCCTAAAAACTTTGAATTATCTGCAAACTATAATTATGCACAGTTTGAATTTGATCAAGGGAAAGATCCAGGTTTTGAAGCCGGCTTCAATACACCTAAACACCGCGTAAAAGCAAGTATCAGTAATGATAAATTAATTGGAAACTTAGGTTTCAATCTTAGTGCAAGATGGAATACAGGATACCGTTGGGAATCAACGTTTGTAGATGGATATATCAATGAGGCAACCGTAATTGATGCACAAATTAATTACGCGTTACCAAAATTGAAGGCAATCATTAAATTAGGCGCTACTAATATTGGAGGAAATGAATACCAACAAGTATTAGGTGCCGGGATGATCGGAAGTCAGTATTTCGCCTCATTAACTCTTAACCCTTAATTTCTAACTCAAACATCTTTTCTCATGATAAAGAATTATAAATGGCTATTCTTGGTTGCTCTTGCATTCACAGCCTGTAACAATGATGATGATGTTGTTGCCGATCCAAACTCGGTTGACGGTAAGCCACTTACCGCTGGAACAGCAGATTTTACAAAATATGTGGCCTTAGGAAATTCGCTTACTGCTGGTTTTTCTGATAACGCTTTGTTTATTGAAGGACAAAAAGGTTCCTATCCGAATCTGTTAGCGCAAAAGTTTGCGTTAGTCGGTGGTGGCGAGTTTAAAATCCCTTATATGAATGATAATGTAGGTGGATTGTTATTAGGTGGTAATCAGATTCAAGGAACGCGTTTGTTTTTTAATGGAACAGGTCCGGTAAATGTTCCGGGTACACCTTCTACAGAAATCACGAATGTTTTGTCAGGACCGTTTAATAATATGGGTATTCCAGGTGCAAAAAGTTTTCACTTAGTTGCCAATGGTTATGGAAGTGCTGCCGGTGTTTTATCCGGTCAAGCAAATCCTTACTATGTTCGTTTTGCTAGTAACTCAACTGCAAATGTATTGGCTGATGCCGTTGCTCAAAACCCAACTTTTTTCTCTTTGTGGATAGGAAATAATGATGTTTTATCGTATGCTACTTCAGGAGGTACGGGTGTTAACCAACTGGGTAATTTAAATCCGGCTTCATATGGTGGAAATGATATCACTGATCCTAATGTGTTTAGTAATGTATTTAATACATTAGTGAATGGCTTAACGGCTAATGGGGCCAAAGGGGTTGTTGGAAATATTCCTGATGTAACTTCTGCACCTTTCTTTACTACCGTACCTACAAATCCGATTCCAGGATTGCCTGCAGCAAGCGCAGGTCAGTTAAACACCTTGTTTGGTGCAGTTAATCAAATTTGTGCAGCTACAGGTCAGCCCGCAAGATTCCAAACCCTAGTTGCTGATGATGGAAATGCATCGACTACTGAAGCTAATCCATTGTTAATTGCTGACGAATCTTTAGCTGATTTATCAGGTCCTATAACAAGTGCTTTGACACCAGTTTTAGGTCCAACTACAGCAACATTTGTAGGTAATTTATACGGAAGAACTCGCCATGCAAGCAATGCTGCAGCATCACGTGATTATATTTTATTGTCTGCTCGTGCTGTGATTGGTTCTACAACAGCGAGTGCTCCTGCACCTTTTAATACCGTAGGTGTTTCATTTCCAATGCAAGACAACACAACACTAACAGCAACAGAAACAGCCGAAGTAAAAACAGCAACAACTGCTTTTAATGCTTCAATTGCTTCAATTGCATCGGCTAAAGGATTGGCATTAGTTGATGCGAATTCAATTTTAAATCAAGTTGCCAACGGTGGAATCACTAAGGACGGATTTAAAGTTACCTCAATATATGTTACTGGTGGTGGTTTCTCTTTAGATGGTATTCATCCAAGCCCAAGAGGATATGGTTTGATTACTAACGAATTTTTGAAGTCAATCAATGCAACCTATGGATCTAACTTTAAAGGGTACAACTTCGGTGATTTCCGAATTTTATATCCTGCAAGTTTATAAGTTAGTGAATCCAAGCTATACTAAACCACCGTTTTTACGGTGGTTTTTTTGTTTTTATAGTGTATTGTTGGTGGTTTGTGGAATATGATTTGAAAAAATCAAAAAAGGCTTAAAAAAATCACTTTTTACTATTGATTTTATATTTTGAAAATGTATCTTTGCACTCGAAAAAAAACCGACTTTTTTTCAAATTTAATTCGCTATTCTATAAATACATAAGTAATGTCAAACGCAGTAGGAAAAGTTTCACAGATCATCGGTCCGGTTGTTGACGTGGTGTTCAATACTAAAGAGCATGAGTTACCAAGAATTTACGACTCATTAGAGATTGTAAAACAAGACGGTACGAAGTTAATCCTTGAAGTTCAGTCACATATCGGAGAAGATTCGGTACGTACAATCTCGATGGATTCTACCGACGGATTGAGCAGAGGAACTGCAGTACAAGCAACAGGAGCTCCAATTCAAATGCCCATTGGTTCAGATATCTACGGACGTCTTTTCAATGTAGTAGGGGATGCTATCGATGGTTTGGGTGATTTACCAAAAGAAGGCGCAAACGGGATGCCAATTCACAAAGCAGCTCCTAAGTTTGACGAGCTTTCAACAGCTACAGAAGTATTGTTTACTGGAATTAAAGTAATCGATTTGATTGAACCTTACGCAAAAGGAGGTAAAATTGGATTGTTCGGTGGTGCAGGTGTAGGTAAAACCGTATTGATTCAAGAATTGATTAACAACATTGCAAAAGGTCATGGTGGTCTTTCTGTATTTGCAGGAGTAGGTGAGCGTACCCGTGAAGGAAACGACTTGTTGCGCGAGATGTTGGAGTCGGGAATTATTAAATATGGAGACGATTTCATGCACTCTATGGAACATGGAGGATGGGATCTGTCTAAAGTAGATAAAGCTGGGATGCGTGATTCAAAAGCAACCTTCGTATTCGGTCAGATGAACGAACCACCAGGAGCTCGCGCACGTGTAGCGTTGTCTGGACTTTCTATTGCTGAATATTTCCGTGATGGAGCAGGTTCTGACCAAGGGAAAGACGTATTGTTCTTCGTAGATAACATCTTCCGTTTTACTCAAGCGGGTTCTGAGGTGTCTGCGTTATTAGGACGTATGCCTTCTGCGGTAGGTTATCAGCCCACTTTAGCAACAGAGATGGGGGTAATGCAAGAACGTATTACTTCTACTAAGAAAGGTTCGATTACTTCGGTACAAGCGGTTTATGTACCTGCCGATGACTTAACAGACCCAGCGCCAGCAACGACGTTTGCTCACTTGGATGCAACCACAGTATTGTCTCGTAAAATTGCTGAGTTAGGGATCTATCCTGCGGTTGACCCTCTAGATTCAACTTCACGTATTTTAACTCCGTTAATTTTAGGAGATGAGCATTATAACTGTGCACAACGCGTGAAAGAAATTCTACAAAAATATAAACAATTGCAAGACATTATCGCCATCTTAGGTATGGAAGAGTTGTCTGAAGAAGATAAATTAGCGGTGTCACGCGCGCGTCGTGTACAACGTTTCTTGTCGCAACCTTTCCACGTTGCTGAACAGTTTACAGGTATTCCTGGGGTGTTGGTTGATATCAAAGATACTATCAAAGGATTTAACATGATTATTGATGGTGAGTTGGATCACTTACCCGAAGCTGCTTTCAACTTGAAGGGAACTATCGAGGATGTGATTGAAGCGGGTCAAAAAATGTTAGCAGAAGCATAATTGAGTAACCAGTGCACAGTCGCAGTTAACAGTACTGTACTATTCACTAATTACTAATCACTAATCACTCAAGTTATGATTTTAGAAATAGTATCACCCGAGGCTACGTTGTTTAAAGGAGAAGTTACAGCAGTAACGCTTCCTGGTGTTGAAGGGTCATTTCAACTTTTAAATAACCACGCTCCAATAGTTTCAATTTTAAAAGACGGTGCCGTTAAAATTACCGCTTCATCTTTTCATTTTGATGAATCTGTAAAAAGTCGTTTTACCAAAATTAACGACCAAAACTACAGTATCGCCATCAACTCCGGAACGATTGAAATGAAAGATAATAAAGTTATTGTTTTGGCCGATTAATGCCGTCCAATTATACGATATAAAACCCGATACAATTCTGTGTCGGGTTTTTTTATAGGAGATTTGTAAGTGTTATTTTTATGTCCCAATTACTGTTTAATGGCTTACTCTATAAAACCTGTATATTTGAATTATGAAGTTGCCGCAAAAATTACAACAAAAATTACATTTCCGACAAGAAAATCAAGCGTTACGCCATTTGCCTTCCTATGGTCAAGAGGTTGATTTTTCTTCGAATGATTACCTTGGGTTTGCACAAAATAGTTCTCTTTTTGATGCCGTTCACGACTTATTGATCGCTCGTAACCTAAAAAAAAATGGGGCAACGGGTTCGCGCTTAATTTCAGGAAATTATCCGCTTTATACTGAAACCGAAGCATGTATCGCAGCATTTCATCAAACTGAATCCGCGTTGCTTTTTAACTCAGGTTATGATGCTAATGTTGGGTTTTTTAGTGCGGTTCCCCAACGAGGCGATGTTATTTTGTATGATGAAAACTGCCACGCTTCTATCCGCGACGGTTTGCAATTGAGTTTGGCCAAGTCCTTTAAGTTCGATCATAATGACCCCGGTGCTTTACAGCGGCTTTTGGAAAAATGGAATTTAGCACGTCAAAAAGAAAATTACTTTGAGATTTACGTTGTTCTAGAATCCGTTTATTCTATGGATGGCGATACTCCACCTCTAGAGGCCATGGTCAAGTTATGTGAGCGCAATCAAGCCTATTTAGTTGTCGATGAGGCCCACGCCTTAGGTGTTATGGGCGACTATGGAGAAGGCGTTGCTCAGTATTTGCAATTGCATTCACGCATTTTTGCTCGAATTGTGACCTTTGGTAAAGGATTAGGTTGTCATGGAGCTGCAGTTTTGGGGAGTCGTGACTTGCAGTCGTATTTAGTTAATTACGCCCGAAGTTTTATTTATACTACCGGTTTGTCACCTCACTCGGTGGCTACCATTTATATGGGTTATCAATTTTTGCAACAAGAGAAAAAAACAGTGACGGCTTTACAATCGCGTATTGTACACATGAATCAAGAAATAAAGCGACTCGGACTCCAGCCTATTTTTGTGTATTCTAAATCGGCGATTCATTGCGTAATTATTCCGGGAAATGAAAATGTGCGCCAATTAGCACAGTCATTACAAGCTACAGGTTTTGAGGTTAAACCCATACTTTCGCCAACGATTCCCGAAGGGCAAGAACGCATTCGTTTTTGCTTACATGCCAACACCCCTTTGGAAGCAATAACTGCAGTTTTGGAGCAGTTGACAAGCCTTTTATTTCGATAGGAATATTCCTTCGAATTATCTAGTCTCAAAGAATTTCTTTAAATAATAAGCTTTCGTTAAAATAGGATGGTAAATTCAGCCGACTTCCCGAAATTTGTCAAAAAATTGTATCCATGAAATTATTTATTACAGGAATAGGTACCGATGTAGGAAAGACGGTTGCTGCTGCTATTGTTACAGAAGCCCTTGAAGCCGATTATTGGAAGCCAATTCAAGCCGGTGATTTGGAAGATAGCGATACACACAAAGTACAACGCAGGGTGTCGAATACCAAAACCCAATTCCACCCGAATGCCTTTGCTTTACATACCCCTGCGAGTCCACATTATGCAGCACAAATAGACGGTGTTTCAATTGAATTAGCACAAATTCATGAACCTCAAACCGATAATCATTTGGTAATTGAAGGTGCTGGAGGCGTATTTGTACCAATTAATACCTCCGATTGTGTAATCGACTTGATTCGTGCAGATTATCAAGTAATTGTAGTGTCGCGTCATTATTTGGGAAGTATTAACCATACCTTATTAACTGTAGAAGCATTGCAAGCGCGTCATTTAAATATTGCCGGAATTATTTTTTCTGGAGATGAAAATCCTTCAACAGAATCAATAATTTTACATAAAACTGCCGTTCCATTTTTAGGACGAATTAATAATGAACCCTATTTTGATGCCAATGTAGTGCGCGATTACGCCGAGCAATTCCGTGATACGTTATTGCAATTAGAATAATAAGTAAAAAAATAAGAAGCTAGAAAAAAGAGTTCATACGTTTAGGTCTTTTCTCTATTCTCTTTATTCTTTTCTCTAAAATATATGAATTTATCTGAAAAAGACCAGTTATACAATTGGCATCCGTATACACAACACCAAACGATTGGGTTACTGCCTGCCATTGTAAAAGGTCAGGGAGCTTTGTTGTGGGACGAAGAAGGCAATGAATATATTGATGCCATTGCGTCGTGGTGGGTAAATCCTTATGGGCATTCCAATTCGGTAATGGCGGAGGCGATTTACAAGCAATTAACTACACTCGAACATGTATTGTTTGGTGGGTTTACCAATGAACCAGCGGTAGTTTTATCGGAGAAGTTGCTGACTTTATTACCCTCTAACCAAAAAAAAGTTTTTTATTCTGATAACGGATCGACTGCAGTCGAAGTGGCGCTTAAAGCAGCTTTGCAGTTTTTTTATAATAAAAAGGAAGTTCGCCGCCGTATTTTGGCTTTTAACGATGCCTTTCACGGCGATACTTTTGGTGCAATGGCATCGAGCGGGATAACTTTTTTTACGGAAGCCTTTCAGGGGTCACTAGTTGATGTATGCCGAATACCGGTTCCGGTTGAAGGTCAAGAACTCCATGTCTTACAGGTGTTGGAAGAACAGTTACAGACCGGTGAATTTGCTGCATTTATCTTCGAACCCTTATGTCAAGGTGCCGCAGGGATGGTGATGTATTCTCCCGAAGTTTTAGACAAAATGATTTTGTTATGCCGTACATATGGGGTATTCACTATAGCCGATGAAGTGATGACCGGTTTTGGAAAGACCGGAAAAAACTTTGCTTGTGATCATTTAACGGAACAACCCGATATGATGTGTTTTTCAAAAGCGTTAACGGGGGGAACTATTCCAATGGCGATTACCACATTTACCCAGCAACTATTCAATGGGTTTTTAGATGCCGATGTCAATAAAGCTTTGTTTCATGGGCATACCTTTACTGCAAATCCAACGGGTTGTGCAGCTGCTTTGGCGAGTCTTAAATTATTGGAGTCAGAACCGATACAAGCCAACATTCAACATATTCATCAACGCCATTTGGCTTTTTCCGATAGGATAAAAAACCATCCACGTGTTCAAACTACGCGCGTTTTAGGGGTTATTTTTGCGCTGGAGATTTGTCGGGAGGAGCAGGAAAGTTATTATGGTGACTTCCGCAACCGACTCTATCACTTTTTCATTAAAAACGGGGTGATATTGCGTCCCGTTGGAAATATTGTATATATTTTACCACCCTATATTATTACCGACGAACAGTTGGAAAAAGTGTATGCTATTGTTGAGCGCGCGTTGGAAATAAACTAACTTTGCAATATCAAAAACTTCATGTGAAACACCGTATCTCCATAACCGCTATAGCTACTGTATCGCCTTTGGGTTCAACTAGGGAGATTATTCGTAAAGCCTATACTTCACATGCTCTAACTATGCAGAGGCAATGTTTTGGCGAAAAGGAGTATTGGGTGGCTCCATTACCTGAAGAAGAGCAAAAACGGCTTGATCAATTGCGCCATTCCGATGCCAAATACAAAAATTTAGATCCTACCGTAATTATGGCTTTGGATGTCAGTCGCCGTGTAGTTGCGCAAGCAGGATGGCAGGCGGGGGATGCAATCGGAATCAATATTGGATCCTCGCGTGGAGCAACCCATTTATTAGAACAGTACCATCACGAATTTATAACTACAGGTTCAACCGCAACACTAAGCTCTCCAACTACCACATTGGGGAATGTGTCCAGTTGGGTAGCCCATGACTTAAAGTCGGCAGGACCCGAAATTTCGCACTCGATTACATGTTCAACTGCCCTTCATGCCGTATTGAATGCCGTTGCTTGGCTTGAATCGGGAATGGCAGATCAATTTATTGCTGGAGGGAGTGAGGCCCCTTTGACTGCTTTTACGTTGGCTCAAATGAATGCGATAAAAATTTATTCACGAGAAACCGACGGATTTCCTTGTAGAGCTATGGATTTAAATAAAATACGCAATACAATGGTCTTGGGAGAAGGAGCGGGTGTAGTAGCATTAGAGCGCGATAACCCCAATGCAATTGCTTACATAACGGGAGTTGGTTTTGCTACCGATAATTTGGAACATACAATTTCAATTTCGGAAGATGCGGTTTGTTTTCAAAAATCCATGAAAATGGCTTTAGGCGATTTGCCATTATCCGAAGTGGATGCTATTGTTATGCATGCTCCGGGAACCATTAAAGGCGATTTATCCGAATATAAAGCAGTTCAAAAAGTATTTGGTGAATCGATGCCGCTGTTAACCACAAACAAATGGAAAATTGGGCATACTTTTGGCTCTTCCGGTTTGTTAAGTATTGAATTGGCGGTTTTGATGCTGCAGGAACAAACATTTTTCGGAACACCTTTTAGCGAATCCTTTACCCTTAATAAACCAATAAAAAATGTATTGGTGAATGCTGTAGGTTTTGGTGGTAATGCGGTAACCTTGCTGATTTCGTTATAAAATTTATTGTGATAATCGTTCTAATTCGGTTACTTTTTCAAGTATTCGATCGGTTTCCCACCCTTTACGCAATAGATAATCACAAAATTTCTTTTTCTTTTTTAATGGATTGGGTTCCCGAATCTGTTCCCATTGATGTTCGGCCAAAAGATCAAAAGTAGCGTCATATTCATCGGAGTTAATTTCTTTCAGCGCTTTTTGAATTAGAAAATCAGAAATTTGACGTGCTTTCAATTCATTTTTAATACGCAATTTACCCCACTTTTTTTGGTGAAATTTACTAACCGAAAACAATAGTGCAAACCGTTCCTCATTCAAGTAGTTATTTTGCAATAAGGAAACGATTAATTCCTCCTTTTCATCATTGGAAAGGGAAAATTCCCTAAGTTTTTGTGCTACATCGGCATGACAGCGTTCCTGATAGGAACAATAGTATTCCATTTTGGACACAATTTCTTTAAAAGAAAGTGATGAATTTGAGTGCAGCATGCAATGTTTTAAGTGATGATTTGTTAATAATTTAGTATTACAAAGCTATTGAATTTCTGTTATTTGGATGTATTTTTAAAAGCTGAAAAAAAATGAAAAAATCGCATGAAATTAAGAAAGTTAATTTTCATAATATCCATTTTTGTATCAAGTCAACTATGGGGTCAAGCATTTAATGTTACCTACCCATTTACCAACGTTACTACAACTTCCGGAACAACTGATCCAACTGCAGTTCCAACAGCAACGGGTGTCACTTTTGGTTCATTTTCATCGGTTGGAGTATCAGCTAATCCTAATGCAGCCGCTCGTTTTTCATATATCGCATGGGATACCGGAGCTATTAATGGTTCTGATGTTTTCTCTGGCGCAATTAACACCGCAAAATATTATCAAGTAACTATTACTCCTCAAGCGGGTTATCAAATAGATATTAATTCAATTGCATTTACCTCGCAACGTTCAGGGACGGGAATACGGCAGTATGCGGTTCGCTCATCACTGGATTATACCACCAATTTACCTGCAAGTATTTCACCCGCAAACGCCAATTTATCTGTGGTTGGCACCAATGTTTTTCAAGTTGTAGATGCTTCAACAGGAGCAAATTCAGGTAATTTAATCACGTTAGGCACCGCTTATAACGTAATAACTGGCCCAATTACCTTTCGTTTTTATGGTTGGAATGCTGAGGCCGGTGGAGGTACTTTTAGTATTGATAATGTAATCATTGATGGCGTTGCTTCAGCCTCATGTTTGCCCCCTGCTACACCTTCGGGTTCAATTTCAGGAACAACACCTGCCTGTTCATCAACATCATTGACTTTTTCCGGAACGGCGACTTCGCCGGTAGTACATTATTGGCAATCCACAGCAACAGGAACATCAACAGCAAATAATGCGGCTTCACCGCTACTGGTTACTTCCTCTGGAAATTATTTTGTACGTGCCTATGATCCTACTTCGGGTACAGGGTGTTGGTCTGCATCGGCTGTTGGGCCTTATGCAGTAGTCGTAAATCCTCCGGTTTCGATTACATCGCAACCCGTAAATCAATCGATAGCAGCAGCGCAAAACACTACTTTTTCAGTTGGGGCAACCAACGCTACGTCTTATCAATGGCAAGTTTCCACCGATAATGGGGTGAATTGGGTAAATTTAACCAATACGGCGCCCTATAGTACGGTCACTACAGCGACAATGAATGTTACAAATGCAACTTTTGCCATGAATGGCTATCAATTTCGTTGTGTGCTAGGAGGTACTGCTCCCTGTTCGGCGGTCAACTCAAATGCTGCCGTACTTTCTGTGGTTAATGCAATTAATACGATAGCCGATTTAGGTACACAAGTAACTCCAGCATTTGTTCCTCAAGCCACTTTGGATCATGTATTATTTAAGTTTCAAATTAGTTCGACAGTTACCACTAGTTTGCAAGGAATTGCCAATGTAGTAACAGCGGGCACCTATCTCTCAGCGGATGTATTGAATTTAAAAGTGCGCTATTCAATTGATAATCTATTGGATGTCGCAGACATTACATTAAGTACATTAACGAGTCCAGGAACTGCAGGAGTTAAAACGTTTCCTGCTTTTACAGCACAGTCGATAGTTGGTGGAACAACAGGGTATATTTTTATAACGGCAGATATTTCAGCTACAGCTGTAGTTGGAAACACGCTGTTGTTAAATGCAATTACTACGGCTAATTTAATTTTTTCAATAGGCGCCAAAACCGGAACAACAACCAATGGTGGCTCACAAACTATTGCACCACAAGCACCTTTACCTCCATCAACTTTAACAAAAGGGTGTACATCCAATTCTTCCCAAGAACTAGTTTGGTCAGCCCCAGCTAGTGGCCCTTTTGATGGCTATATTATCGTGGCAAGGGCAGGGGGCTTAGCTCCAGAACCAGTTGGAACTATTGTGGCAACTTCTCAAACATTCAATACCGATTTTTCTTTAGCGCCAACTTACGGAAGCTTGGCTCCTTTGTCTAGGGTTGTCTATATCGGCACGGGGACTAGTGCCACTATCACGGGTTTGACGCCAGGAATTACCTATGTTTTTGATCTATATACGTATCGTTCTAATGGTCCTAGCCATTCCGTCTATTCTACTACTTCAAAAACATTAACGCAGCTTATAGGATTAAACAATGTATCTAATGCATCGAGCACTGCAGGTAACGGTTCTGGATTAATTCAATGGGCAAATCCTAATACTGTATGTTTTGATCAAGTACTTCTTGTAGTAACCAATTCTTCGGGAATTTCTTTTACTCCTTCTGGTGATGGGAGTGCCTACACCGCAAATCCCGTTTTTTCAGCTTTTAATCAAGTGCTGTATAATTCGAGTGGAAATACTATAAATATCACTGGATTGACCAATGGTGTGACGTATTATTTTGAAATTTTTGTTCGAATAGGTTCTCAATGGAGTTCGGGTGTCGAAGTTGCATGTACACCACAAAATATAGTGCCTACAGTTTTAAAAACAGGCGATTTGCTATTAATTGCCTACGATAATACGGTGACTGGAGCCGATGATGCTATCCGTTTACTGAGTGTGGTTGAAATTAATCCTGGCACTCGTTTTTTATGGGCTAATGCAACGTATGAAACGGGAGGAATGCCTGCTGCAAATGTAAGAACAGACAAATGGTATAGTTGTATTGCTACTCCCGACGGGAATGTGCCGTATTTGGAATTTACTTATAATGGATCAATTCCAATTCCTGCAGGTTCGATTTTTTGTATTACAACCGCTAGCGTTGGAACCGGATCAACAATTACGGCCGTTGATAATTTAGGTTCAAGTTATGCCAATTTTTCTATAGTTGGTAAAACTGCAGATGGGGCTTTACTCCCTAGTCATGGGAGTGTCAATGTGTCTAGTAGTTCTCCGGATTCAATGTTTTTATTACAAGGCTATTTTTCCTATAATATAACGGGATCAACATTTGTTGGAACCATACTTTCTGGGGTTCAAGATGGTGGTTTGTGGTATAATTTATCAGATGACTTAACTGCAATTAGTGGGATTAACTTTAGAAAATCCCGTAAACATCCACAGCTTATTTGTGCCTCTATGCAAGCCAACACGGTTACAGGAGCTTACGAGGTTAGTTATAATACAAGTTCTTCTGTTTATACCATAGGGAGCAAACCGTATTTGATTAATTCTATTTTAAATTATACGACGAATTGGTCGATAGGTTTAGGAACTTGTCCTGCAATCTCCCCATTTTCTATTGCTATATCCGATTCTTTTAATAAGTGGACGGGTTCGGCTGGAACGAATTGGTTTGACTGTAATAATTGGAGTTTGCTTTCTATTCCCGATGAACTCACCGATGTGGTTGTAGATAATACAGCGATAAATGATGCTGTTGTGGATTATACCGCGCCCAATTCAGACACCTATTCTGATTTGGCAAAATGCAACAATTTGACAGTTTCTGGTCGTAAAGTTCAACTACAAGGGAATGCCTTGAATACCTTAAAAGTATATGGAAATTTAGCGATTAGTAATTCTGGAGTTGTGGATATGGATGATGCTAATTCGTCTACAATAGATGGTCAACTGTATTTGTATGGCAATTGGACTAATAGTGTTTCCAATGCTGCATTTGAAGAAGGAAATGGGACCGTGCATTTTGTGGGTAGTGCAGCACAAGTAATCAATGCAAATCTCCATTCAAATTTTGAGCAATTTTATTCTATAGTTTTAGATAATGATTTTAATACTGCGGTATCCAATAATTTATACGCATCAGGAAATTTAGAATTAAAAATCAATAAAATTTTGACTATTGGCACTGGAGATCATGTTTTTGCCTTTAAAAAATTGACAAACAACGGAGACATTATTGTCAATAATTCGGGTCAATTGGTGCAAGTGGATGATACTGATACGAATGATGGAGATTATACCGGAATGAAATTTCGATTAACACGAACTGCACAGGCCAAGCATTTCGATTATATTTATTGGAGTGCACCCACCCAGAATTATTTGGTTACCAATTTGCCAACCGATTATCATTATTTTTGGAATCCAACGTATGCCAATACTAATGGGACACTAGGCAACTGGATTACCGCTACCGGAATGATGACTTCGGGCAATGGTTACATAGCTAGGGCCTCCAACAATGCCTCAGTGCCTGTTGCTTTATCGGCAACTTTTACCGGAAAGCCAAATAATGGTCAATTAAATGCCTCAATTAGTCGAGGCAATTATGATGGGGTCGATTATGATGCCGATTTAACCAACCCAGATAATGCGTTAACTACGCGCTACGATGACAATTGGAATTTAATTGGTAATCCGTATCCTTCTGCAATTGATGCAGAATCGTTTTTAGTGTTAAATCAATCGGTAATCGAAGGTTCACTTTGGATTTGGAAGCATGGATTAGACCCTACGTTTTCTACAAGTCCGTTTTACAACAACTATCTTTATAATTATAATCCAACTTCAGATTATATTAAGTACAATGGGTTGGGTTCAACAGAGCCCGATACATTTGCAGGCAAGATTGCCTCAGGGCAAGGGTTTATGGTAAATATGTTGCATACTGCCACTACACCCAACACCGTAACTTTTGCGAATAGTCTTCGAGCAGACGCATCCTTTATGCCCTATGATAATACCGATTTCTTTCGTTCCAATTGGTTAACAAATCAAAAACATCGAATATGGTTGGATTTTGTTAACACCACAACAGGATCAAAAGACCGTACTTTAGTCGGATATGCTTCAAACGCTACCGATGGCCGTGATTCATTATACGATTGTATTTTTAAATTAACAGGCGATTTAAGTATATATTCATTATTACAAGACGAACCCTTTACAATCCAAGGAAAAGGACTTCCTTTTACTGGTAATGATAGCATTCCACTGGGTGTTAATTGCAATGTAAACGGCACTTTTGATTTCGCGATTTATAAAACCGATGGATTGTTTTCTGGAGCCCAACCGATTTATTTAGAAGATAAAGCCACAGGTAATTTCCATGATTTAAAAGCGAGTCCTTTTTCTGTAGTCTTAAATAAAGGAACCTACAATGATCGCTTTGTGTTACACTTTGCACTTCCAGGTGGTAGTCTTTTGAATGCTGGCTATATTTTAACAGAAAGCGTTATTGCATCGGTGAATAACCAAGTAATTATGGTGCAGTCAGCACAAGAAGAAATTACAGAAATACAAGTTTTGGATGTGTTAGGCCGAACAATTTGTACTATTCAAGGTAATAATACTTCACTTGTTTTATCGACTCCCCCTTTAGCAATAAATAGCCAAACCGTATTTGTTAAAGTTAAATTAGCTTCAGGGATTATTGTTACCCGAAAAGTACTTTTATAAGTTATTATATCATTAAAAAAGTCCCGATTATTAGGGACTTTTTAAGTACTTTATTTAGTTTATTTTCCTTTAATTGAAGCCTTTACATTGCGTTCAATCGCGTGACCAGGACGTGACCATTTTGGTTTTTCTCCTAGAGGTTGGAATTGAGAATCTTCTGCTTCTACGGTTTTGGGTTGCATTACCTTGATAAATGGTTTTTGCGGCTGCAATCCGAGTATTTCAAACATTTTCATGTCTTCATTAACATCGGGATTTGGGGTAGTCAATAATTTGTCGCCTGCAAAAATGGAGTTTGCGCCAGCAAAGAAACACATGGCTTGACCTTCACGAGACATTTCAGTTCGTCCTGCAGACAAGCGCACTTGGGTTTCGGGCATCACAATACGAGTAGTCGCTACCATGCGAATCATTTCCCAAATTTCAACCGGCTTTTCATTTTCCATAGGGGTTCCTTCTACAGCGACCAATGCATTAATGGGCACCGATTCCGGTTGAGGATTTAATGTGGCTAAAGCAACTAGCATTCCTGCTCGATCTTCAACGCTTTCTCCCATTCCAATTATACCTCCGCTACAAACCGTAACATTGGTTTTTCGAACATTTTCAATAGTTTGAATACGGTCTTCAAATCCACGGGTTGAAATCACTTCTTTATAATACTCTTCAGAGGTGTCTAGATTGTGGTTGTAAGCATACAATCCTGCTTCAGCTAGTCGTTGCGCTTGGTTTTCGGTTAACATTCCCAACGTACAACATACTTCCATGTCTAATTTATTAATGGTACGAACCATCTCTAAAACTTGATCAAACTCGGGACCATCCTTAACATTGCGCCACGCAGCTCCCATGCAAACGCGCGATGATCCAGATGATTTGGCGCGTAATGCTTGTGCTTTTACTTGATTAACCGACATCAAGTCATTTCCTTCAATATCGGTGTGGTAACGTGCTGCTTGAGGGCAGTAACCACAATCTTCAGGGCATCCCCCCGTTTTGATTGACAATAAAGTTGACACCTGAACTACATTAGGATCGTGGTGTATACGGTGAACTGATGCGGCTTCATACAATAAGTCCATTAAAGGTTTGTTGTAAAGCGCAATAATTTCTTCTTTAGTCCAATTATGTCTAATTTCACTCATGGTGTGAACGATTTTTAAGTGTTTCAAAGGTAACGATTTCCGTTGGTTTTGCAATACTGCTTCCCCAGCTATTGAAAGTAACGAATAGCCGTTTCTTTATCTGCGGTTATCTGGGATTTAAGTGCGTCTAGATGTTCAAATTTTTGTTCTGGGCGAATGTATTCCAATAATTCAATAGTAATTTTTTCATCGTAAATGGAGGCGTTAAAATCAAATAAATGAATTTCAACATGTTGCGATTGTCCATCTACTGTTGGACGCATACCAATATTCATAACACCTTCGTAGGTTTTATTTTGTAGCGTAGCTTGTGCAATATAGACCCCGTTGCAAGGAATTAATTTATCAAGAGATGTAGGGTTTATGTTGGCTGTTGGAAAGCCTATAGTTCGCCCCAATTGTTGCCCTTTTTTTACCGTTCCGGTTATGCAATAGGGATACCCTAAATACTGATTGGCAATTTGTATCGCTCCATTTTGAAGCGCATTTCTAATTTTGGTTGAACTGATTGTAATTTCATTGATTTCTTCTGCAGAAATTTGTTCAACATCAAATCCAAACTTTTCTCCAAATTCAATTAAATCGACAATAGTAGCGGTGCGGTTTCGTCCAAACCGGTGATCATAACCAATGATGATTTTTTTTATATTGAATTGCTTCACTAAGACGTTGCTTACAAATTCTTCGGCAGTTAGACGAGAAAACGCTTTGTCAAACGGATGAATAATTAAGTGCTCAATAGCACAACTTTCTAATAATTCAATTTTTTCTTCAATAGTATTCAGAAGTTTGAGGTCTGTTCCGTCTTGTAGCACCGTTCTTGGATGTGGATGAAACGTGAGTACCAAGCTTTCTAGGTCTAGTGATTTTGAAGCTTCGGTAACTTTAGAAAGTATTTTCTGATGCCCTAAATGAACACCGTCAAAGGTGCCTAACGTAACAACAGTTCCTTTAATACTCGAGAATTCCGATATGTTGAAATAGGTTTTCAATGCAAAATATGTGGCTGCAAAGGTAGGGCATTTTTATGTTTTAAAACAAAATTTGGTATGATTACACTCGTTTATTGCTGATTCTTCAAAAAAATACCTATATTTGTTAGCTATTATAACCAATCTAACTAAAATGAAAAAAAGTTTACTATTTTCTGTAATTTTCTTGAGTTTGGCCACCGCAAATGCACAATCCAATAGATATTGGGCTTTGACTGAAAAGCGTGCAGATATTGAAAGAGCCAAAGGAACGTTTAGAAGTACATTTCCTACACAGTATGATTTGTATACTTTAAACTTCAACCAAATTAAAACACAATTGTTTTCTGTAGTAGATCAGCCAGGCGCTACTTGTGTGATCACGTTACCTAATGCACAAGGTAAATTGGAAGAATTTGTTGTTAATGAAGCGTCTAATTTTGAAGCAGACTTGCAAGCGCAATTTCCAGAAATTCGTGCATTTTCTGGTAAGAGTAAGACAGATCCATCATCTTATATGAAATTAAGCATTAGTTCACGTGGTATTAAGACTGTAGTCTTTAGAGCAGGTGCTTCTAGTGAATTTATGGAGCCTTTTTCTGCGGATGGCTTAATCTATGTAGTGTATAGTAAAAATAATAATGGTCCCGCTCCATCTTGGAAATGTGATGTGAATGATGAGTTTGGAGGAATGACTTCTCCTTCCAACCGTAATTCAGGAAATGCTGCAATGGCAAGTAATGGCGTGTTGAAAACAATGCGTTTAGCTCAATCGTGTACAGCAGAATATTCTAATTATTTTGGTGCGACAAGTGCAGCACAAGTAAACTTAGTTTTGGCTGCATTTAATGAAACAATGACCCGTGCTAATGGATGTTATGAAAAAGATTTAGGGTTACACTTAAACATTGTGGCTGAATCAACAAATGTAATTTTCTACAATGCGGCTACCGATCCTTATTCTGCAGCGGCAGCTGGATCTGCTGGTGCATGGAATACAGAGCTTCAAAATACTTTAAGTACGCGATTAACAGGTGCTGGAACTGCATTAGCGGCTAATAATGCTGCTTATGATATTGGTCACTTATTTGGTGCTTCTGGTGGTGGTGGTAATGCAGGATGTATCGGATGTGTTTGTACCAATGATACGGCAAGTACAACCGATAAAAATAAAGGAAGTGCATATACCTCTCCAAGTGACGGTGTTCCAGAAGGAGATACATTTGATATCGATTATGTGGTTCACGAAGTAGGTCACCAATTAGGTGCAAACCACACGTTTACGCACGCCAATGAAGGTTCAGGTTATAATGTTGAGGTAGGTTCAGGATTAACTATTATGGGTTATGCTGGGATTACTGGATTCAACGCGGCTAATAATTCGATTGATTCGTATCACGTGTTATCGATTTCACAAATTCAAAATAATTTGAACACGAAAACATGTCCTGTTTCTACTCCGTTAGCTGGAGTGAATGCTACGCCTACTGCTACAGCGGGTGGAAATTTTACGATTCCTAGAAGTACACCTTTTATGTTGATAGGTACAGGTAATGATGCAGATGGAGACACGTTAACGTATAGTTGGGAACAAGTAAATGTTGACACAGCGGGTACATTTACAGCTGCAAATAGTGTAGCTGCAGTAGCTAAAGCAGGAGGTCCAAACTGGATTTCCTATACGCCATCCACTTCTCCAATTCGTTATTGTCCAACTATGGCTACTGTTTTTGCAGGAGGACAGACTACTGCTGGAAATGCTGGAATTAATGTTGAAGCTTTAAGTTCAGTTTCACGCGCATTAAATTTCCGTTTAACCGTTCGTGATAATGCTCCTTATGTTGCAAATTCTGAAGTAGGACAAACAGGTACTGCTAATGCAACAATTACTGTTGATGCAACGAAAGGACCATTAACCGTAACTTCTCAAAATACATCTGGGATCTCTTATAATTTAGGGTCTACACAAACCGTTACTTGGGCTGTTAACAGTACAAATACGATTACGGGAGGCGCTAATGTAGATATTTTACTAACTACAGATAATGGAGTTACCTGGAGTACATTGCTTGCTGCAACGCCTAACGATGGTTCGGTTGATGTAGTGATGCCATTAACACCAGCGGTAAATTGTCGTTTGATGGTTAAAGCAAGTAATAATATTTTCTTTAATGTGAACAGCAATAATTTTTCGGTTGGATATACGGTTACTACAACATGTAATACCTATACAAATACTACTCCTGTAGTTATTCCAGATGGCTTGGGTGCTAATACCCAAGGTGCTGCGGTTACAAGTACTATTTCAGTTCCAGCAACAGGAAATATTTCCGATGTTAATGTAACGATGAATGTAACCCATACCTATCCTCAAGATTTAGTTTTACAATTGGCGCATCCTAACACCACTACATTTGTAAATGTATGGAACAGAGCTTGTGCAGGAAACGATAATTTTAATATCACGGTTAGTGATGGTTCACCAGCATTTTCTTGTGTGGCTAATATGACAGGTACTTTTGCACCTTCTAGTCCGTTATCAGCGTTCAATAATTTACCTGCAAACGGTACATGGACTTTAGCGGCAGCGGATTTCTATAATGACGACACAGGAACAATAAACAATTGGGCAATTGAAGTTTGTACGTCTGTTGTACAATTAAATAATGAAACCTATACCTTGGATGGTTTTATGGTTTATCCTAATCCAAATAATGGTGTTTTCAACGTTAAATTTAACCCTGCATCAAACGATATTAATGTTTTAGTTCATGATATCCGCGGAAGAGAAGTATACAATAGAGCGTATACGAATAATGGAATGTTTGACGAAACGTTAAATTTAGGTACGGTTGAAGCCGGAGTATATTTGGTGACTGTAAAAGACGGTTCTAAAAAAGAAGTAAGAAAAATTGTGATTAAATAATTTTTCACGCTATAACCTAAAAAGCTCCCAAATTTGGGAGCTTTTTTTATTGGAGCCAATTTATAATTCTTATTTGCCGTTAAAATCGTTCATAGTGTTAGGTAATCCGGCAAGGATAAATGAATGTATAACCGCAGCACTAATTTCATAGCGTTCGGGTAATTTAGTTTTTTCTTCCTCATCCCATTCTCCCAAAACATAGTCTACTTGCTGCCCTTTTTTGAATTGGTCACTAATTCCAAATCGAAAACGAGCATATTCGGTAGTGTTGAGTAATAATTGAATATTTTTCAAACCATTATGCCCACCGTCACTCCCTTTTGCTTTGATTCGAAGCGTGCCAAAAGACAGGTTTAAATCATCAGTAATAATCAATAGATTTTCTTTTGGAATATTTTCTTTTTCCAGCCAATACTTTACGGCTTTGCCACTTAAGTTCATGTAGGTGTTTGGTTTGAGCAGAAAAACGCTACGCCCTTTAATTTTACAAACTGCCAGATCGCCTAACTTTGCAGTTTGAAAGGGAATACCTTCTTTTTTGGCAAAAAAATCGACAATTTTAAATCCAATGTTATGCCGGGTATTGCTATATTCTGCCCCGATATTGCCAAGGCCAACAATCAGAAACTTTTTCATAGGATCTGTATTTTCTAGTTTTGAAGGTGTTCGGAAAAAATTCTTCAACCAATTCATAGTTGCAAAAATACTTTAAAATTTTTCGTAGGTTCAAAAAAAAAGCATCGGAGATGTCCGATGCTTTCATTGTATATTTTGAAAAGATTATTTTTTCTTTCCTTTTGCTGCTGCCTTTTCTGCTTTTGCTGCTTCTTGAGCGGCTTTCATAGCAGCACGTGAAATCTTCACTTGACATACAACCGTATTGTCTGGGTGCATTAATTTGTAATTGTCGCTACCTAATTTAGTAACATACAACTTGTTCCCCATTTGCAATTCAGAAATATCTGCATAAACATAATCAGGAAGATTTTTTGGTAATGCTTTTACTTTTAAACGACGTAAGTTTAGGTTTAATACACCACCCAAAAGTACACCAGGTGAAGTACCCGTGATTTTAACAGGAACTTCCATAACGATTTCTTTATCGGCATTTAATTCGTAGAAATCGATGTGTAGAATAGCATCAGATACCGGGTGGAATTGGATATCTTGTAAAATAGCATTATATACTTTACCTCCTAAATCAATCGCAACTGTGTGCGCATCTGGAGTGTAAACTAAACTTTTGAAAGCTTTGCTTTCTGCTTGAAAGTGTACTGGTTGTTCTCCTCCGTAGATTACGCAAGGAACCATTCCAGCATCACGTACGGCCTT
>NZ_JAIXRZ010000052.1 GCF_027484945.1 Flavobacterium sp. | reverse complement strand
TTTCCCTGTTTGGCCAATTGGGTTGCAATGGATGCCAAGCCTCTACTTTTATCGAAATCATAACTTATGACTTGGGCAGATGCCAACAATACCTCAAACTGTATACCGGTGTACGGAGCTTTCTGACTAACCCAATCCGATTTCCAACTATCTGTTCGCTTATAAATAATTAAATAATCTAGCCCCATTTGAGCCCATTCACAAGCAATTAGGAACATTAAATAACTCGGGAAAAAATTATCCCAATTCACCAAACTGTGGTCTATTGGTATTTGTTCCTCAAACTGAGCCAATAGTTTTTTAATAGCCAATTTTCGCCAAGGTTGAGTTTTACTCGCTAAAAGGGTAAGCTCCATAAAACAGAGCATGTATAAAATAAACTGCCGTTGTTTATCCTCTTTGCTTTCACCGCCAAAGGCGGTAATGCGCTGCAAAGCCAAGTCTATTTCGTTGTTGGCTACCATGGCCAAAATAGATACGGTATCGTTTTGCTCTTCATATTTTAAATCGACAAGTGCTAAAGCCGCTTCAAGTGCTTCATCAGTACTTGCTGATTTTATAGTATGGTGAATGATCTCTTGATACAATTGTTTGGTAGCGATAAATCCACGCAGAACTTTTTTTTGAGTGTCGGTATACGCTTTGTTTTTACTCAAATTTATTAAAGTAAGAATACTTTGTTCTGTGCTACTTTGGGTCAAATGACTTGTGTAGTGCTGTAGCGCATAACGTTGTTCAAACGTATGTTGTAATGTATTCCAAGTACTGCAAAACTCCAATAGCTTTGTTTCGGCTCGTTTAAGTTCGGTTGGATAAAATTGAACCAAAAACTCCCGAAAACTCTCATGAAACAATTGGTAATCGAGTACTTCTTCAGTCAACGGATTCTCATACAATACTTCTTTTAGCGTACTTTCAATTCGTATACTTTGCGCTGTGCCAAATCCATTAATGAGTTGCAAGTGCATGGGGGTTAGATAATCAAACGCAGCCGCAAAGACAAATAAACTAGATAATAATGCATCACCATCTTGGCTTTCGTTGGCATATCGAGCGAGAATAGCCTTGTAATAGTCGTTAATTTCTGTGGGTAATGCTTTTGGGTCATTATACGGAATGCTCCCGTTTTCGATAGCATTGCAAAGTAATTTCAAATACAATGGATTGCCTTCCGAGCGTTTTTCCACAGTATCTATCCACGCAGAATCTTTCTCAATTTCGTATTTATTACCCACTTCATACAATAGCGCACGAATGTCGTTTTTACTTAATCCCGTCAACAAAAGTGGTTGGTGGTGTTCAACAGGCAACTCAGTCCAAAAAGCTTCAATATCTCTATGACCTCCGGGTCTAGAACCATAAATAACGATGATATCTTTAAAGTTCTCACGAGGTAAATACCTCAAAATATCATTTTCAACCCCTTCATCTAATCCGTCAATAAAAAAGACCAATTTTTCTTTGGGATTGGCATCGCCATAGGCGCGCCACTTGGCAAATAATTGTAATTGTAAATCCCAATTGGTTTTACCTTCTGCTTGAATGGTTTTGCCTTCACTAAAATAATTGTCAGTTGCTTTTAAGAGATAATTCAGTAAATAAGTTGAATTGGCTTGGGCAGTTCCACGTCGAATAAAATATTCAACCAATTTAATAGGCAATTTGGGCGTTTGATTGAATAAATCTTTAAAAAGCTGTGCAATTAAAGCCGATTTTCCAATTCCCGGATTTCCTTGAATTGAAAAATAACCTTTGTCCTTTTTTTCAATGAAATCCTTGATTCTAAGCCGTTCTTGGGTTCGACCTTTGAAGGTCTCGGTAAGTTCCTCAATACGCTGATGAAATTCGCTGCTTCCTGAATTTTTCCATTCTTTCAGCGGTAAATAGGTATTAAATTCCTGAAAGAAATCTTTCTCTTTGTAATGCTTACTCAATGGATAATTGAGCAATCCAACTTTGTCGTTTTTCAAATCATTAAAAAACACATATGGTTGGGCGTTGGGCTCGGGCTTGTATAACAAAATTGGATATAAACTTATTAAATTTGCAGCAGAAGAATTTGAAATAAACACCTTACCTTCTAATTCTAAAAGTGTAGAATTTGCCAACCATTTTGAAGCCAATAGAGATTCCAAAAAAGGTTCAAATCGTTTAATATCCTCCGAACACAATTCATCTGAGGGAGTTGCGCCATGTGCATATTCGTTTCTGAAGGATATGACATTGGTTTTTTGGTTTTCTAAATCTTTGTCTAATTTTTCAAATTCCTTGGCAAAATCTTCTTGAAAAAAAACATGATTTTCGGCTGCTAGTTCTTTATACAATACTCGGCTAAACAATTGCCAAGTTCCCAACGATGGAGTGCGTAATCCTGAAGCTAAAAGTCCTTTTGCCGCATTGCTGTATTTATTTTGCTTGAAGTATTCACCTAAAATCACCACGGTATGCGTTTTTATTATTGACTCAAATAAGTCAATCATGCGGTGAACTTTTCTAAAAGGTTGGCTTTCTTGTTTGTAAATAGCGTAAAGCTCAGCTAAATGTGGATGATTATTCAAAATGAAAAATTTAATTTTTTATTACTACTTAATTCTAATTCTAAAGATTACCGAATAGACAAAAGCTTCTGTTCCAAAAACTGAACTTTACCCGTATCGGTCAATTTAAATGTATAGCGGTAGGTTCCTACAAAAGTGGCGTGAATGGCATAAAACGTATCGACCTCAATTGTTTCGTTGACTAGAAAAATATCTTTACGGGCTTGGGGTACATAGTCTGGATTTGGAAAAGTTTCCAGCACATCATAACGTGTGTATAATGGTTTCCCTTCATATACCCTCCATGCAAAAAAGCCTTTTGTTTTTATGTATTTTGGACTTGATTTAGAAGTTTTGATTGCTCTTTCTAACAAGTCTAAATGTTGAGCCTGTTCCATTTACTTTCGGTTTTTAAACCATTTTATAATTGTTTTTCCAAATATATAAAACCCAATACCCGTTACAACCACCAAAGTTAATGTGATTGCAATAGTCCAGTAAAGGGCTACATTCCAACCTAACCATTGTTGACCTATAACTAAGTAATCAAAAACTGGTTGCGCCGATGAAACCGACGACAAAACCGTTACAATTCCTAATATTTTATTCGTACGATCTTGTTGATCTTCTTGGATGCGTTGCCCTACAGCACTAATTTTTTCATTGAGTAGGTCGAGTTCTTTTTCGATATCGAGTGCAACACGAATTTTATTATAAATTTCGGTAGGCAAGAAATTATACGAGACATAATTAAAATAATAGCGGGCTAGAAAATCCTGAAAATCCTCACGGCGGTCTTCATCTAGATCGGCAATTTCAAAATTGAATTTAAATAGACTGTATTTCAAAAACAAACTGTAACAATAAATCCCATAATAAATGGAATTGTAGGTTACTTTTTGCCAGTCGGTATTTAAAATAGATTTACCAACAACGGTATAGGTATCCAACAGTGCTAAACCTTGCCAATTATTGAACACTGCAATTGAATTGTTTTTAATTAACTTTTTGATGTAATTGTCGTCCATACCATCAAAAGCATTCCCAACGGCAGATCCCAAGCGTGCTAATGTCCCAATATCCAGTAGTAATGCTTTAATTTGATCCTTATCGGCCAATTGTGGTACGTCTAAAATCATATAAAGTTTATATTTTGACCCCGAATATTCATCAACTTTAATAGTGTTGCCGCGTGTACTTAATCCTAATAAAACTTCTTGCTCTATATATTCATACCATTTTGAATAGGGGCCAAATTCAATAAGCGTGTCAAAATTTCGTGCTAAAAAAGCGGCATCAGAAAAACGAGCTAAATCAACGCAATCTTTATCTAAACGCAACGATAAGGTAAACAATCCAAAGCCATTATCAAATAAATCAAGACGACTTTCAATAATATTTATGTTGATACTTTTTGCTTTATCTGTTTTTGAATTAAATACATATTGAAAAAGATTGACTGGAGCATTTTCAGCACCTTTTCTAATCAAAATTGGATGCCTATCTTCATGATTGCTAAAAAACTCTTTTCTAAGATTTGGATAGAAAAAGTCCTTGCAAAAGTTAACGTTGGATTCTGAGAACTTTAACTCCTCATAGTTATTTTGAATCGCTGTTGCTTTAAACGACTTATTGTAATTAAATACCCCAGAAATTTTAAGGATATAATTTTCGATTGCATAGTTTATATAGTCTGCCTTCATATTTTACCATTTTAGTTGGATTCCAAAATTAAGCGAATAGAAAAAATAATCTATTGGAACCAATCGGAACCCATCATACGTGTGGTCCCAATGAATTACAAAGTTTAATGTTCTACTCATTTTCAAAAACAAATTAATATCCATAAACCATCGCGCATTTTGGAAATTAGCATTCATAGGAAATTGAACATAAGAAATCGCAGACAAATCCAATTGGTCATTTAATTTATACGCCATTTTCCAATAGTGATTTAAACGAAATAAGGTGCGATTTCGAGTGGGTTTTGCTTCCAAATCGGAACTATTTATAACACCATTCCAGTTCCAACGCTCTTTTTCTATAAAAATTCCTAGTCCTGAATACAAATCAATTCGTTTTTTCTCGAAAAATCGTTTTCTAAGATTGGAGCCCAAAACTTGACGAAACTCCATTCCTAATGGTCCATTCCATTGGTATTGCAGGTAGGATTCATTACTCCATTCGTGTTTATCATTATCGCGGTAACGCAATTGTGCAAATCCATCGTTTTGTAGAATCGTAGAACCATATACCGAAAAATCATAGGTAAGCACCCCTACAAGAAAGTAATCGTTTTTGAAAAATCGGGATAATTCTGCGTTTATACTGCCGTCTAAAAAATTTTTTCTGATTTTATCTGAACTAAAATTTACCGTAGTAAAGACCAACCACTTTGACTGTAGGGAATCCCTAGATACAATTCGATCCAAGTTTAATACTTGTCCCCGAGCAATAAACAGCATACAAAGCGAAAGGCCTAGTAGAATATTTTTCATTTTTAAATATAAAAAAACTAAAGATATAAATTCTTTAAAATTAGATGAATTTCCGCATTCACAAATACATCCTTAATAAAAAAACGATTGCATTATCGGTTCGAAAAATACAATCGTTATTGTGTTTTAAAATTCTACTCCTAATTTACCGTTGTCTTCAAATGTTCCATCATAAAATCTTTACGATCAACGATCTTGTAATTACTATCACGGGACATTTTTTCGCCATATTTTAATTTACCATCCAAATAAAGGGTAATAATTACGCGTTTCTCTCGCACCTGAAATTTTGTATTATGCGCGCCAACACAGTATCTACCATCCTTCGTTAAGCGTCCAATTTCGATTTCAGCAAGTTGGTTGTAATAAAAAAAATAGCATTTTTTATTTCTTCGTTCCACTCGTAATATTTTATCAGAGTATTCAATTTCATTAAAGACTTTTTTTAATTCTGCATTGTATTTATTCACAATCAAGGCTTTATTGATTTTATAATCTCCTTCATCCTCAGAGCCTAGATATATTTTCTCATCCGATAAAACGAATAGCTCAATATGATTGCCCTCGCCCCTGCGGTAAAAATCAATATCAAAATCAACTTGAAAAAAATCTTTTTCCATCGTTAAATTGCCTTTCTCCGTTTTATATAAAACTTCAACTTTATTGCCACCAGGGATGGAAAACGAACAAAATAAAATTACCAAAAAAATTAGATTTAGATTTTTCATAACACGTTATTTTTAGGATTAATACATTGTAAATTTTGCTGTTATTGTATTGGCTTCGTGTTCCAATTGACTTTTAGAATATCCGATTGTTAGACATTCATTTAGATAACGCCGAATAAAATGATTAACGCTACCTAACCGTTCATATTGTAACGTATGAACGAGTTCATGAATCAAAATTTCGTTTTTATTTAGTGCATTTTCATGGATATAGATTCCATAACGAAAACAAACTCCAGCCGTATGAGGCGTTAGCAAACCTATTTGAGCACTTAAAACCCTTAATACTTCATTTTGCGGGACAGGGAGATTGGGGGATTCCAAAACTTTGATGATATCATAATTTTGAATCCCAATCGTTTTTGCAAGGGCACACTCCTCCACTGTTAAATCGCGGCCGTGTCCAATGATATAATTTTCTTGACTTTCGATCCAATCAACAATTTGCGGTAGTAATTTTTGAATGCCTTTTTCATCGACTTTAATCATGGCATAACTCATTTAAATGCTCATATACCATAACCATAGCAAGGTTCACCCTCAATAAAAACGCCATCCGGATAATGCATTCGAGCTAAAGCCTCTGCTTGAAAACCTTCTTTGGCTAAAGCAGCCAAAAACGAATCTTCATTTTTTGTATTGGCATATTCTTTTTTACCTGTAAAATAGAGTTTATTGGGGCACTCTAATCCTAATTTGAAACGTGATTTTGATAGCACTTTCATATTCGTTTAATTGGTTATAGGTTAAAATAAACTTACTCAATTTTCCATTTTACATCCCCCAATTCAACTTTGCCATACATGGCTACTTCAAGTTCACTTCCAAAAGGAGAAACCGATAATGTAATTGTGTAACCATCCATGCATTCTTCTTGGATTGAGGTTTTAAAACATTTTTCCAAATAAGCACGCATTTGTTCCTGTTGCTCCTCAGAAATTTCAATACAAATTTTTTTCATGGTTCTTATATTTATGAATTATGCTAATAATTGGTTCAAGTCCGAAATCATTGGCTTGCCCTCTAAACTCATCGGGGACTAGAATTTCTATCGTTTCACTATTGGTAATCCACACATTAGGGCTATCATCAATGATCACAATACGATCATAATTTACAATCCATTCGGACTTGATTTGTTTGCGCAATTTGCCGTTTACCGTGATGCAATTTTTTCGACTTAACAGTTCAATAAAATCAATTTTAAGTAACGAGCATATTCGCTTTGCATACCTTCGCAAAGCTGTGGTATACACAATAACATCGCCCTGGGATTGACAAAGACGAACCAGTTCTTCAGCCAAATCCCTTTTGTATACTTTCAAATATTTATGGTACTGAAACAAAAAAGTAGCGGGTTCGGTTGGTGCATACGACCCATAAATAAGGGTATGGTCTAAATCGAGTAGGAATAGATATTTCATACGTTTTTAATTTGAAAGGGAATCCAAAAACCCGAGTTCACGGTCATTTAAACTCTCAATACCCGCAGCATTGATTTTGTCCAAAAGCGCATTTACGGTTGCTTTACGATCCAGAAAACGGGTATCAACCGGACGAATTGCATGCAGCGCAAGAAGGAAATGTTTATTCCATCCCATAAACTCTAATCCCTCCGGATTTTGAAAAACAATTACAATGGGCAACTTGTTTTTAAAATATATTTTATGCAACACAAAATCTTGGGTTTGGGGTTCGTTTTGGCAACTCAAAAAAGTAATAGATAGATTGAACTTAGCGCAAAACACTTCAAATTTTAATTTAAAACCGTTGGATACTTCAACATGAGCATCCATAAAATTGGTAACGTATTTATGAGATTGAATCAATCCTGAAAAATGATTATTAAACTTGCGGTATAACGAATTGTTAAACCTCAATTCATTATTAGAAAATAATTCGCGTTCAATTTCAGTAAAAATCGATTTGTCTATTTTGTTTACACTGGAGTCAGGTAGTATCTCAACTCCACCAAGCACAAATTCGGTTAGATCCGAAGAGTATCGGCTGGAGCCTATGATAAAATCATTTTCGACATATACCAAATGAGGCTGGAATCGATCTTTAATGTTCGTATGAAGGGTTTGATGCAAATGCTTTAAATACATTTGCAAACCATTAGCAGCATTAGAAATTAAACAATAGTTTTGAATATCTTCCCAAGAAGCATTCAATAAATCGATACAAACAATGTTGGAAACAGCTGGAGCATACTTAGAAACCATAGGATGTTTTTTTAAGATTTCGACAAAAATAGAACACGGGGTAGTCAATAAATGACAACGTACATTTTGTAACGTTTGATGATCAAAATTAATATACATATAGACAAATTATGTCTATATGTATTATTTTTGAAAAAAAAATACCATGGCATTCTCAGAAGGAATAAATCGCTTGCAACGTATAATTGAATTTCTTTCGGTTGATTACCGGAGCAAAAAAGAAATTATGGCCTATTTAAGAACCTTCAATATTATAATCTCGTATAAAACGTTGGAACGTGATTTAAAGCAAATTAAAGAAGAACTCGGATTTGATTTGGAGTATAAAAGAAATGTGGGCTACAAATGTGAAAATGAAAGCATAGTTGAAGCCATTTCGTTTAACATTGAAACTATAGATTATAAAGTGGGTTTTGAAAATGATATATTCAAAATTATTAATGTGTTTGAATACCAAAATACTACTTATTGTAATTGTTGGGATAAAAGGAGTAAGCGTATTTTCTTAATCTCCCGAGTTGAATAAAAAACGGGTTAACTTTAATTAAAAAGTCAAACCCCGTTATTTTTAACTTACACACTTTTTAGGATAGTGTCAATTAAAAAGTCAAACCCAATTATTTTTTAACTTATACACTTTGAGAGAGTGTCTAAAACTAATAATTTTTAAGAGGTATATCTTTGTTTATTCTTTTATCAGCTTTATATAGGATTCGGTCTATATCATAGAAGGGAATTTTTAATTTATTGGAAATTTCTTTTAGGTCTGACAAATATTTGAGATAAATATCTATCTGCTCATTTATATTTTTTTCACTTGGGTAAGTTTTTAATTCCAATGTCTTATCTTCATAAATTATTCTATAAACACGTTGGTCAATAATTTGGTAAATATTTTTATTTCTAAATCGTAAAATTGTGGAAGCCATAGGGAGTTGAATTCCTTTTATCATAAGTAATTTTTTAAGAACTTCCTTTGTTTTCAATTCATCAAGTTGATTTGAATCAATATCTATACTATTTAGTAATTTTAGAATATCTTCATCAACTTTTGCAAAACGATTAACTTTCCATAAAACAATCTCATTAATAATATCTTGATTAAATAGGTCATTTGTATTATCAAGTTTTTTTGTCAATTCAATTTGATAATTAAATACCTTATCAGAATCTTCCAATTTAAACGCAGCTTCAAAAACCGTTTTATGTTTTTTTGTCATGATTATTTGAAAAATGTTATGATTTTGTATTTTTATTTACCTTATACATTTGATAGGTTTGAATGATTTGGATAAAGTTGCCAATATCCATAGTTGACTCCACTTTATCGATAGACTTTTTAATTCCTTCTAAACTAATATTTAATGTTTGAATTGCTTCTGAAATCATTGAAAACCCCTCGATTAATGTATTATTTAATTGCTGTAAACTACTATTTATTTCTTCTAACTGCTCTATTGTTGTTCTTTCATATTTTGATAGAAAAACACCATAATTATCAATTTTAAGCATGATTTCATTTGAATCAATAAAATTATCTTCTAAATAATAGTTAAGTAATTTATCCCTTAAATCTAGTATGACAATAACATGTGTCATTGTATATTTGTAATAATCTATGATTTTTTTCAAGTATTCATTAAAACTTGATGAACAAACGCTATTACCTAGTGACTCTTCTAATTTGGTCAATGAAAAAGAATTATGATTATTTATTGTTAAATAATCATAATAGTAGATATTAACTTTTTTTGATACTAACGAATTGAAATTATTTAAAATATTTTCGATATAATTATTTATTTTTTGAAGATTTTGAATTTGTAGGTCAGTCAAAGTATAATCTTTCAATACTGATTTAAATTTGGTATAGTTAATTTCTGTTTTTAGGTTGTTAATTACTTCATCAAAAGTTATATTTTTAGTGTTTTGTAGTGAAAATAAATGTAAAAAACTAAAACTATTAATATTACTTTTTCCTAAAAAATCTAATTCATAACATTTGTCAGTCCATTTAATTCCATTATTTTTCATAATATTATTATGATTGCATTCAGCAGTGGTAAAATCTAAATTATATAGAACATTTATTGTTGAGCAATTAAGAATATTAAGTGTATAAATCTCGGGAGTTTTAATACTATTATATAAAACCCTAGAACATATAAATCTATTATTGATTATATCAAAAATGTTTTTATCAAAAAAATAAATTCCTTTTTTTGTAAACAAAAATCTTCTATAACTGTCTGTATAACTACTATCTTTTAATTCATCAAAATTTATTAAAGAAAAGTCTAAAGCAAAATAACCTAAAAAACCTTCTGTATTAATTATTGAATTAAAAAAATCAGAAACTTGACCTTCTCTGTATTTTTTTCCAGAAAAAAAAGAGGAAGCATTCATTAAAAATTTCAATTCATCTAATTCAATTTTTTTGGGATGGTTTTTAATTATTTCTAAAAATTCATTTTTAACCCAATTATTGAAATTATCAAGGTAAAATTGCTCAATTTCAACTATTTTATTTTCAAAGTTTGAAATATTTTCAATAATTTTTTTTAAATCATCTTTATCAATGTATGAATCACATTTTTGAGTTTTTAAAATATTTTTTTCTAATAAATCATTTTTACTTTTTTCTATATTAGATGATTCAGGGTTTGAGTTTGTAGAGCTTAATGAACCCTCTAAATACATTTCAACTTCATCTTCATCAAGCCCTAATTTTACAGCTTTGCGTAAAATTATTTCTCTTTCTTTTTCTGTTACTTGCCCATCAACAAGAGACATTTGAACTAATTTTTCAATTTCTGGTTGCATAATTATTTATTTAATCAAACTTATTAAAATCAATTCTCAAAAACAACCTTCAATTCCTTATTTACAACTTCTTTGTTTTCACCAAATGAAATTTGAATATAAATCGTAGCAGACATCCCAATAAAATCAGTAAAAAAAACCATGCTCTGTTGGGGAGAGTAAGTGTATCTTGAATAGGTTGAAAAATAGGTCTGATAGGCTGGGTGGTTTACATTTACATTAGGATTATGTTGAATTTCATAACCCACCAAATTTTCAATTGTAGTTTGTTGAACCAATTGAGGAAAAGTATACGTTTGTGTACCTACTGGAATTGGAGTATTCATTTGGTTACTAGACCACAAACCTAAATAAGAATAAACAGGGTACGTCCAAATAACATTACCAAGTGTATAAAATAAGTTAGAATCAAATGCAGTAGTTACCAATGGAACCCCATTAATAACATAATGTGGATCTAAATTTGAAAGATTCCCTTTCACTGTAAAATAATTTAATCCTGCATGCTTAATGTGCCAAACACCATCAGCATCTTTATAAGTGCCAGGATGTCCAAGAGTATCTATATAAAATTCACCGAAGCATGTTCCATCAATACAAACATTTTGCTTAGTATCATCTGAACTACAACTCGATAGAAACATTAAAACTAAAAATTGTGAAATTCGTTTTTTCATATTGTATTTAATTTTAAATTTTAGTAATAGTTTACTTTTGATTTTTCAAAACAAATTTAACATTTAAATAGACAAATTATGTCTACTTATTTTAAACCATGGGTGTTTTTGTAAAGTATAAGTCGCTACTGAAATACTAAACAATTACATTATCAAAAAGCAACAAAGTGAAAATGTAATTTTGATTAACCAAAATATTTTTATATATTATAAAAAATTCAAAAACTTATTTTATATGAATAGTATTAAAAATTATGTAAAAAATAATTCTAAAACACTTTTTAGATATAAAAATGTTATAACAAATGCTGAATTTGACAACAGAGGTTTTTTCTTTACGGATGCAGCTGAATTAGAATACAATTTGATTAAAGATTTACCACATCTTTATGTTGCTTGGACCGATTGTGAAAATGGATATTTATACGTTGGAATATCTAATCAACTAGGAGGACGATGGAAAAGACAACATGCTTATCATTTAGGAACATTTGCCCATCATTTATTAGGCACATTAAATTCTTATGACCAAAATCATCAAGAATGGATTAACAACTGGATGGATATTAATACCATTAATTTAGGTGATAATTTACACCATATTCAATTATTTCAAGAAGTTAAAATTTGTTTTATACCATTTAAACTTTATTCAGATATTAATCACCTATCATTAGATAAAACACAAATTAAAAAAATAAATGAAAAAACAGAGAAGAAATTAATAGAATCTTATCTATTAGATGGTTTAAAATTATTAAACAAAAAACACAATGGAAAAGCAAAAAATGCAAAAATTAAAAAACCAATTAATTCTTCTAATAAAATGATAACAAGTTTAAAACTACCTGATTATAAAAATTGCGTTGAATTTAAGGTAACTAGAAATCAAAATATTGCAACAGTTGCCAATGGTGTTCCAAATTTACCAGTTGGCCGATGTACAATAGAATTGTTTTATAATAATAGAGCGGATGTTAGATTTTATATTAACGGAAGCATTAGAAATATCAGAACTGTAAATAGAACCGTAGGACAATACTTCAGTGCACCTGACACGAATAATAGAAATATTTCAAAATGGCAAATCGTTCAAAATGAAATGAACAATCCAAATAATATAATTGAAGAAATAACAATAAGAGTTTGTTCACCTAAAAATATTACTGATGATAAAAATAATGTTTCAAGAATTAGACCTTCAAAAACAAACCATATTGATACGGAATTAGTAAATCTTGAATTGAGTAAAAATTTCAAAGTAGTAATGGTTTGTGCAGGAGCTAAGCATAATTCATACTTCAAAGCGTACCCAAATAAAAAATTTGTAAACAAACCTGAGTTGAGCAATGAACATCATCCAGATAACAAAATGAATGATAAAAAAACATCATGGAGAGATTATTTAATCAAAAATCAATCAGATATTAATCTTAAAAAAGCGTTCGAATTATATAATCCCACAAAAACAAAATACCCAAATGTGTATTTAGATTTATTCAATAAATACAAAACTAATTTTTATATTCTATCTGCTGGTTGGGGATTAGTCAATTCAGAATATAGATTACCAAATTATGATATTACATTTTCTAAAGGCAAAAAAGTTCCTTTGAACACAATAAGAAATAAAAATATTACAGTTGCTCCCATTTATCATGATTTTAATCAATTTATAGATGAAAGTAAAAATCTATTAATTAATCCTGAAGAAGATATATTATTTATTGGAGGTAAAGATTATTTGAAACTTTTTTATGCACTAACTCAGGATTTACCTAACAGAAAAATTATCTATTACAAAGGATTATTTCCAACATGCCTACCTTTAAATTCACGAAATATTATATTTCGAAAATATTATCATAGCAACCCAAAAACAAATACAAATTGGCATTATGAATTAGCTAATAAAATTAGTATTGGAATAATTCCATAATCAATTCAACCGCTCACATTTATCACCAAACCTTCCCAAAAAATAATTCATTTTGCCATTTTATATTTTAAAATGCATTTTTTTTGTAATAGAATAATTCCTTAGTCAATTCATCCAATTACAATATACATTAAATCTAAATTAAAAATTTTTAATATTATTATGTCCTCTATATTATTGTTCACTAAAAAAATATTGCTGGTTATTGGAATATTACTAATTAGTCTTTTTATTATAAATGTATTAGGTATAGGTGACTATATTAGTTTAATATTTCCAATATATGAACGAGTTAATGAATTTGTAGGCAATAGTGTTGCAACTATACTTATTGGTATTTTATATTTTTATGGTGCTGATTTACTAAATTATAAATCGCGTAAAATCTCAAATAAACCAATTCAAACATTCAAACCTGTACTATGGATAAAATTTACGAACATCAGTTTAGGTGTTTTTATATTTTTCTTTTATGAGCAAAACGTTTTTGAATCAAATACATCTATTTTATTTACTTATTTAAGCTATATTTTATTTGGTGTTTTTATTATACTCCCCATAACAATTTACATTTTTCAACTTATAAAATACCGAAAAAATCGAATCCAAATAGATGATGAAAAGCTTATTTATTGTTTTAAAAATGTTGAAGGAAAAATCAACTACTCTGAAATACAAAGTATTAATTGTAAGGAAAAAACTGGATTTGGAAGTAACCAATTAATAGTGAATTGTAGCTCAAACGAGAGTCATATTTTATATCCAACAGAACTGAATATTAATCTTTTTGAATTATATGAATATATATACGAACGCTCAAATCTAAATGATAAATTAATTAAAATACTTATCGAAAAAAATAAAACTAATTTTATTCCTAAAGATTGTGAAAGCAATCAATTTATTTTAAGTGCAAAATATCCTGACTTTTGCAATTCGGAATCAATTGATATGATTGCTTTTTTACTTGACTATAACCAAAATATAGTAAGTGAAAATCATTTTGTGTTTTATAACAACCAAAATAGTCCCGATGAATCAGTAACTTTGATAAAAGACAAGTCATTAAATAACGCAAATGAATCCATTTCAATTAATTTACAAAAGCTACCTTTAAATGTAAATATAGTAAAAATATTTGCCACCTATCAAACCGAACTAAATTCAGAAAACTATATTAACTCCAACACTAATGAACCAATCATTATTGAACTAAACGATACAAATACCAAAATGAAAATTGATACCTTTATGATACCATGGGATTTTAATATTTATAAATCTGTTGGCTTAATCGTGTTATATAAAGAAAAAAAGAAATGGAAAATTATGGTTTCAGGAAAACAAATTGAGGAAGGGATTGAACAACTAGTGAATACTTACTGTGTCACTTGTTAATTAAAATTTAAAAGTTAAGAATTAGTAATTCAATTCAACCGCTCACATTTATCCCCAAACCTTCCTACGAAATAATCTATTTCAGGATTATTCCATACTGTAAGCTCTACAATTAAATGGTCTTTAGATTTTTCT
>NZ_JAIXRZ010000043.1 GCF_027484945.1 Flavobacterium sp. | reverse complement strand
CAAGATTTGAATCTTAATGGTACTATATCTACAAATGAAATTCTCGAAGAAAATCACTATTACCCATTTGGACTAAAACACAGTTATACAAATACTGCAGTTTCAGATTATAAATATAAGTATAACGGTAAAGAGTACCAAGACGAGCTGGGGCTTAATATGTACGATTATGGAAATAGAAACTATGACCCAGCAATAGGTAGATTTCATAATTTAGATAAATTTAGTGAAAAATACTACGATATGACTCCATATCACTACACGAAAAATAACCCAATTTTCTTTGTAGAAGTTAAAGGAGATAGCATAAGACCATCTACTGCTTTCAGAAATTCTAAATTTAATTCTGTTCACAATTCGTTAGTTTCAAATAATAATAGTTACAATAGAATTATTAGTAAATACAAAAACAGCTCTAACTTTAATGTGGTTTTAGATGTTAATAATTCAAAAGTGAATGATGAAAGTAAAGTAGCCCTCACAACATATGAATTTGGTAATTCAAAAATGAAAAAAGGTAAAATGGAGGCTACTGATGTTGAAGCAGACATATCCTTCAAAACAAATGCAGATGTAGGCCTAAATGATTTAGGTAGAGTAACACTGATTGCTCATGAATTTTTACATGCTTATGCAGGATTGAATGCCGTCAAGGGAAATGACGAAAAGCATGAAAATTGGGATAATTACCTGAATTTAATGCAACAGGTTGTTCAAGAATATAGCAATGATAATGGTCTAAATCTCAATATAACACAAATTTTTGAATTATCAATTTTTAATGCTGGCACAGGTGCAAGTGTTTATGATAATTATTTAAATGATTTGGCTAAAAAAAACAAGACAGATTACGAAACTGAAAGAAATGCACTTGACGATAGAATTAACGCTTTAACAAAAGCAAATTAAATAGTAACAATTATGAAATCAAAGTTTTTATTACTTATTATTTTTTCAACATTTGGATGTAATAACTTAAAGCAGGTTAATTATTCTGATAAAATTATTGAAAATAAATATGTTGCAAATGACAAATATTTTTCAAAATTTAACTCAATTTCAGAAAGAAAATACAAAACAGAATATAATTTTATTGACTACGGTATATTGTGCGCATGTGATACTTGTGAAGTATGCAGTATAGAATTTCAAATTAAAAGCATGGATTGGTACATTTGGAATGGTAAAAAATGGAAGATGCTATATGATTCTAAAAGTAGAATACTTAAATCGATTAAACTCAAAAACATCAATAGAACTATTAAGCCATTAGAAACATATTCTGGAAAAGACACAATATATTCCTTCTCATGTCAGTTAAACAATGTTGATTTTCAAAGTAATTATGTTGAGTATTTATTTAGTCCAAAAAAGGGAATTATTATTATTAAAAACGAGCAAACTTTTTACACGAGAAGTGATTATAATTCTTCATGGATTGAAGACCAATTAATAAATAAACATTAATTTATTACAAGTATAAGTACAATGGGAAAGAGTATCAAGACGAACTGGGGCTTAACATGTACGACTATGGAGCAAGGAATTATGACCCTGCTTTAGGACGTTGGATGAATATTGACCCAAAAGCAGAAGCCGATAGAAGATGGACACCATATCGATACGCATATAATAATCCTTTACGGTTTATTGACCCTGATGGGATGTTAGAAGAATGGGTGGATGAAAGTGGTAATGCGAAAGTAGATTCAAAAGGTAATTACACAAAATTTGCAACAAAACAAGATAAAGAGTTTGGTGATGCATTAAAAAATTCTGGTGAAGAAGGTGCAAAAGCATTTGAACATTTAACAAAATCTCAAGCACAAATTACTGTAGAGTTCCATAATGAACGAACAGGAGGTGTTGATGGTGATATTGTTCTTTTAGGTTACACCGATATTGGCACGGTTGATGACGGATACATTTTAGAAAATGGAAATGCTGTTTTACAAAAAGCTAAAATAGATGTATATGTAGCTACATGTAATGATTATGCAAGTGCTGTTAAAAATGGAGAAAAACCAGTTTCATCCTCAGATACATCATATGACAAAGCAACTAAGGATTTAGTTAAGAATGAAAATGTAACTGGTTTTGATTTGGCAGTTGCAGTTTTTGGTCATGAGATTGGTCATACTAAAAATAGAAATGTTCATCAACGACATATTGAAAGAAAAGGAGGTTCAACGGATAATATTAACAGTTTAAATGAGCAGTTAGGCTCTGAACTTTCACCACTAATAAGTCAAGTGAAAATTTTACAAGATTTAGCAAAAAAGTAAAAAAATGAAAAGTAAAAGAAAAATTGTTAGTTTTTTATTTGCAATATTTATTTGCAATGTTTCAAGTTCTCAAGATTTTAAAGTATTAACTTTTGATTCTTTAAAAAAAGAATTAATTACTTTTTTAATTAAAAATAATGATATTAAAGAATTTGAAAAAGAAGACTATGTAAGCGGTAAAAGACAAATTGATATCATTGGAGTTCAAAATGATTATCATAAGGGTTTTTTAAAAGATGGTGTTTATAGTTTTTATCAAACTCGAACACATAGTAGAGTTCATTTTGTAATAATTGAGAATAATAATTATACAATTCTAAATTTAACTAACAGAGATGGTTTAGATTTAGGAATTATAAATTTATTAAATTTTTGTGAGCGAAGTAAATATTGTGAAGATATTACAAATGATTATATTTCACGTCTATTAAGAGTGTATTACAGAAATATTCTAACTTTTAATCAAGAAAAAAATTCGAATAGTTCAAATTGTATTAAATCAAAAGAGGAGCTACCTTGAGGTTACATTAGATTATGTTTTCAATTTTTGTCTGACAAATAATAAATTAACCACCTTCACAGGTGGTTTTGTTATTTTACAGCGTATCACCATACCTGTATCTACTCTTTAACTTGTAGCCTAACAATTATAGATTATGCGTCCTCCCTCCCTGTATATACCCCTCTAAACACAGCCTAAAATAAAGAAAACTTTAAGTTACCGCCTTCAAGAATAAAAAATGTGTACATCATTAAAAGACCACTACCATAAAGGTGCGTTTAAAATTTTCAGAGTTTGCACCGCAGTAAATAAATTGTCTCACTTTGAAACAGCTATAAAAGTTAGCTTTTAAAAATATTTTTCAAAAAAAGTCCCAAAACGCTACACTTTTTAAAAATCGTTAGTATTTATTGTAAACGATGCTTGAAAGTTCAGTATCAATTTTTGCATTTAAAACAGAAAAAATACGTAAAAACACCCATTTGTAAATAGTTTTCAATAAATTATTATTGTGAGATTAATTCAGATTTTAAGTATTTGACGTTGGCTAGTAAATAAACAACTCACTTATGTTAGATAATAATCTTAAACTATAAAAACTAACAGCCATGAAAAAAATATTCTACATCTTAGTTTTGTTTCCAATGATAATCTTTGGGCAAACAACAACCGAAAATTACATTAAAACCACAACTTATAAGAAACCAACT
>NZ_JAIXRZ010000033.1 GCF_027484945.1 Flavobacterium sp. | reverse complement strand
GACAGTTCCATCAGGCGCTACAGATCCAGGCAATGTCGCTTCATTTGCAACTCAAATTGTAGGAACGTATAGTGTAGTAATTACGAATACAGCTTCTGGATGTTCAAGTAATGCTGCAAATGGAACAGTTACTGTGAATCCAAATCCAACGGTGACAGTAAATAGTTCAACTATTTGTCAAGGCCAATCGGCAACAGTTACTGCTTCACCGGGAACTAGCGTAAACTACACTTATGTATGGACAGTTCCATCGGGCGCTACAGATCCAGGCAATGTTGCTTCATTTGCCACTCAAATTGCTGGAACGTATAGTGTGGTAATTACAGATACTGCTTCTGGATGTACAAGTAACGCGGCAAACGGAACGGTAACTGTGAATCAAAATCCTTCGGTTACAGTAAACAGCTCAACCGTTTGTCAAGGCCAATCAGCTACTGTAACGGCAACACCTGATACTACAGGTTCTTATACGTATGTTTGGACAGTTCCAACAGGCGTAACCAATCCAGGCAATGTTGATTCATTTACAACAACGATTGCAGGAACGTATAGTGTTATTATTACCAATACAATTTCAGGTTGTACAAGTACAAGCGCTAGTGGCAATGTAACTGTAAATCCAAATCCAACAGTTACTATATCGAATGTTTCTACTTGTAATGGAACCAATGCAACAGTTACTGCTTCACCGGGAACTAGTGGAAACTACACTTATGTATGGACGGTTCCATCGGGCGCTACAGATCCAGGCAATGTAGCTTCATTTGCCACTCAAATTGCTGGAACGTACAGTGTAGTTATTACAGATACTGCTTCTGGATGTTCAAGTAATGCGGCAAACGGAACGGTAACTGTGAATCAAAATCCAACGGTAACCGTAAATAGTTCAACGGTTTGTCAAGGCCAATCGGCTACTATAACTGCAACTCCGGGTACAAGTGGAACTTTCAGCTATGTTTGGACAGTTCCAAACGGTGTAACTAATCCGGGCAATGTAGCTTCGTTTACAACGACAGCTGCGGGTACTTACAGCGTTGTAATTACCAATACGGTTTCGGGTTGTACAAGTACAAGTTCAAGCGGTAATGTAACTGTAAATGCGGCTCCAACAGTTAGCGTTTCCAATGTTTCGATATGTAATGGAACCAATGCAACGGTTACTGCAACTTCAGGAGCAACAGGAACCTATACCTATGTATGGACGGTTCCATCGGGTGCAGCAAATCCAGGCAATGTAGATTCATTTACTACTACTGTTGCTGGAACGTATAGTGTAGTAATTACAGATACTGCTTCAGGATGTTCAAGTTCAAGTGCTTCAGGTTCAGTTGTATTCACTCCATCATTTAGTTTTGATATCGAATCAGGTTGTCAAGGAAATAATTACATGTTAGAAGTAAAACCAATAAATGGTACATTTGACATCGCTACGGCGCAATTCAATTGGGAAATTATCAATGGAACAATTGCTACGCCTGTGGGAACTAATGATGCGACATTCAATGTTACTGACTATTTAAATTCTACACCTTTGGTTGAGAGTTTGCCTTTAACATTTGGTGTAACGGTAACAAATCAAGATGGATGTACACAATACAATACAGTTGTTTTAACTTCAATTTATTGTGGTGTTCAAAAAGGGATTTCACCAAATGGTGACGGCTTAAATGATTACTTTAATTTAGAACAAATGAATGTGAAAAATTTAGGTATCTTTAACCGATTTGGCACAAAAGTGTACAACAAATCTGGGTATACTAACCAATGGATAGGTCAATCCGATGACAATAATGAATTGCCCGACGGAACCTATTTTTACGTAATCGAATTTAATGATAATCAACCTACCAAAACAGGTTGGATTTACATCAACAGAGAGGTGAAATAACAAACAAATAATAAATGATAAATTTCTAAACAATGAAAAAATTATATTTCCTAACCGCTTTTGCTTTCCTGACGTTTTTGGATGTTAGCGCGCAACAAGACCCCAACTACACTCAGTACATGTACAACATGAGTGTGATTAATCCCGCTTATGCCGGCTCTAAAGAATCGATGTCCGGAGGTTTGTTATACAGAAAGCAATGGGTTAACATTGAAGGTTCACCAGAAACCGCAACATTTTTCTTACACACTCCAGCGGGTAAAAATGTTGGATTAGGATTGTCTGCCATCAATGATAAAATTGGTCCAGTTGAGGAAACTAACGTATATGGAGATTTCTCTTATACTTTAAATTTAGGTGGTGAAAATCGTTTGGCCTTTGGTTTAAAAGGAGGTGCTACATTTCACAAAGTAGGATTATATTCTGATATTGGAAATGGTAATGTTCCTGACCCTAACGACCCTGCTTTTAGTCAAAATACCAATCGAACATTTTTAAATATTGGTACAGGGGTATTTTATTACACCAATAAATATTACGTTGCATTATCTATTCCAAATATGTTAAAATCTAAATATTTGGATTTCAATGGTAGACAATTTGGTACCGAAACAATGCACTACTTTTTAACAGGAGGATATGTGTTTGATTTAACAGATAATGTAAAATTCAAACCATTTGCAATGGTGAAAACGGCCTTTAACGCTCCAGTTTCATTTGATTTGTCTACTAACTTTTTGTTTTATCAGAAATTTGAAATTGGCGCTACTTATCGAAAAGAAGATTCTTTTGGCGCAATGGTTAACTATGCAATTACGCCCAATCTAAGAATTGGTTATGCTTACGATCAAGTTGTATCTGATTTGAAAGTAACTACTCCATCTTCACACGAGGTATTTTTATTATTTGACTTGAACTTCCCGAAAAAAGTTTCGCAGTCTCCACGTTATTTCTAATCTAATTAAACCCAATTTCACAATGAGAAATCTATATATAGCATTAAGTTTTGCAGCGATAAGCAGTTCCATTTGTGCGCAAAATAATGATACAAAGGCGGCTGATAAATTGTATAATCGTTTTGAATATGTAAAAGCAGCAGCTGAGTATCAAAAATTAGTTGATAATGGGAAAGCTGATGGTTATGTTTATAAACAATTAGCAGACATTTATTTCAATATGTTCAACACAGCAGAGGCAACTAAATGGTATGCGCGCGCTGTTGAAACCGATCAAGACGCAGAAACCTATTACCGTTATGCACAAATGTTGAAAGCTAATGGGAAATATGAAGATGCCAACAAACAAATGGCTAAGTTTGCTTCATTAGCTCCAAATGATCAGCGAGCAAAGACATTTAAAGAAAACCCTAACTATGTTCCTAAGATTTTAGGAAAACGTGTAGAATATACTGTAGACAACACAACGTTAAGTTCTGACAAATCTGAATTTGCCGCTGTTTTATATACTAATGATGTTTATTTTACAAGTGCACGCAATGGTGCACGCAAAAACTATGGTTGGACAGACGAGCCATTTCTAGACGTTTACAAATCCGTTCGTTCTGACAACGGGACTCTGGCTGAACCAACATTGGTAGCAGAAATAAATACTAAATTCCATGACGGTCCAGTTACAATAAGTGCCGATGGAAACACGATGTATTTTAGTTCGGATTCTTTCCGTGAAAAATCATTTGAAAAAGATAAATCAAACCATTTGAAATTGAGTAGAAATAATTTGTTTATTGCTACAAAGACCGGAGAAACTTGGGGGAATATCAAATCTTTACCTTTCAACAGTAAAGAATATTCTACTAGCAATCCATCGCTAAGCCGTGATGGTAAAACTTTATATTTTTCATCAAACATGCCCGGAAGTATAGGTGGTGTTGATATCTGGAAGGTGGCTGTTAATGCAGATGGGACATTCGGTACTCCTGAAAATTTAGGTGCAAATGTAAATACAGAAGGCAACGAAAGTTTCCCATTTATTGCAGATGATAATACAACATTATATTTTGCTTCTAGCGGAAAACAAGGTTTAGGTGGTTATGATGTATACATGATTGATTTGGCAAAAGGTACTGCTGCCGAAAATATGGGCAAACCAATCAATACCGAAAAAGATGATTTTGCTTTTACATTCAACAAAGACAAAAACACCGGATTTTTATCAAGTAACCGTAATGGAAATGACGATATTTTATCTGTAACACCAATTTGTGGTGTAGATGTTATGGTTGTGGTAACCAATGCAAAAACGGGAGAAATTCTAGCAAATGCTAAAGTTGCAATTTTAGACGATAAAAATAATGTAATTGCTACCGAAATTTCTAATGATAAAGGTGAGGTTTCGTATCGTGTAGAATGTGATAAAACCTATACAATTCAAGCTTCTAAAGATGGATTTGAAGGAAATGCATTTCCTGTTGGGAAAAGCAAAGGACCAAAAACCAACGTAAAAGCACCACTTAACCCAATAGAAGTTATTATTACTGAAACCGAAGTTATTTTAAATCCGATTTTCTTCGAATTTGATAAAAGCAATATTACACAGCAAGGCGCTTTTGAGTTAGACAAATTGGTTCAAGTGATGGTAAATAATCCGAATATGGTTATTTTGGCTAAATCACACACGGACCGTAGAGGAGGTGATAAGTATAACATGATTTTATCTGAGCGTCGTGCACAAGCCACGGTTCAATACATTATCTCTAAAGGTATAGATGCATCGCGTATTTCTGGAAAAGGAATGGGTGAAACAGAACCAAAAGTCGTTTGTGATAAATGTACTCAAGAAGAACACGCACAAAACCGTCGTTCAGAATTCTTGATCGTGAAAAAATAAACAAAAAGACGAATAGTTAAAAAGACAGCTCATAAAGCTGTCTTTTTTGTTTTTAGAAGCTGTTGATGTAAATTCAAGGAAATGCAAGTAACAAAAACAAACGCGCTTAAAACGGCTTAAATTAAGTTTTTTGTTAGCCCTTTGGATTAAAAAAGTTCAATTGGTTATCAACGGTATCTAATTGTTTACAGCCAAAGGTTGTCAGCAGGTTCAATTATTTCACTACCACACCCCGTTTCCATAGAATAGGCACTTCTTCGGTGGCCTTTTCATTAATAGTGTTTTTACGGAATATGAATTTTTTATCATACAGCGTATTCCCAATAAAATAGGTCACCATAAATTCATTATTCAAGGCCAAAACACTTTTTTCTACTAGCTCTATTTTTACAGCAGAAATTGCAGGAATTGTAACATAGGCATGGCGTAAAATTGAAGTTTTTTTCATTTCACCATCAAGGGTTCCAAATGCTTTTGATACGACCATTACACTTTCTAAATCATAGTCGGAATCATTAATTAAAAAGACATACCAAACCATATCCATAAACTCGTCATTCCACTCTTGAACTGCTGCCAAGAATACATTTTCAACTTTAGGGATTGTAATATCTGCTTTCATCTGCTTTAATTCTTCGATTGAATTCAAAGGAAATCATCGAAGAGGGAGGGTAATTGGTTTAATTCTATTTTACTGTAAAAAAACCGCAATCCTATCAAGACGCGGTTTTCTATTTATATACTCGATTTAAATTGCGTTAAAAACCGGACATCATTTTCATAAAACATGCGAATATCGCTTATTTGATACAACAACATCGCAATGCGTTCTATTCCCATACCAAAAGCAAAGCCATTATATTCATCGGGGTTTATTCCACAATTTTTCAAAACATTAGGATCCACCATACCACAACCCATAATCTCCAACCAACCGGTTCCTTTGGTAATACGGTAATCGGTTTCGGTTTTTAAACCCCAATAGATATCAACTTCTGCACTTGGTTCTGTAAATGGAAAATACGAAGGGCGAAGGCGAATTTTTGATTTTCCAAACATTTCTTTAGTGAAATACAAAAGGGTCTGTTTTAAATCGGCAAATGAAACATCTTTGTCAATATACAACCCTTCTACTTGATGAAAAATACAATGGGATCGCGAAGAAACCGCTTCGTTTCGGAAAACGCGACCCGGCGAAATGGTTCGAATGGGAGGCTTGTTGTTTTCCATATAACGTACTTGAACCGAAGAAGTGTGGGTGCGCAACAATACATCGGGATTTGTTTGAATAAAAAATGTATCCTGCATATCACGCGCCGGATGGTATTCAGGCAGGTTTAATGCCGTGAAATTATGCCAATCATCTTCGATTTCAGGCCCCTCAGACACATTAAAACCGATGGTAGAAAAAATATCAATAATTTGATTTTTTACTAATGAAATAGGGTGTCGCGATCCTATAGGGAAGGGTTCTCCGGGACGAGTTAAGTCGCCATACAATCCTTTGGACTCTTCTTTGGACTCCAATTCTTCTTGAATGGCACGTACCTTTTCTTCAGCAACCGTTTTTAGGGTATTGATGACCTGTCCAAAATCCTTCTTTTGGTCATTGGGAATATTTTTAAACTCATTAAATAGTTCTTTTAATAATCCTTTACTTCCTAAATATTTGATGCGAAATGCTTCCAACGCTTCTTTGCTCTTGTCGTTAAAAGCTTCAGCCTCTTTAATATGTTGCTTTATCTTATCAATCATCGTCATTCAATTGAGGTACAAAAATAGAAGTTTTCCGTTATAATTATGTCTATTCTGATGGGTTTTCACTTGATTTATTTGTAAGCCAAAAGTATTTTTCATTGGCTTTTTTTGATCAAGAAGCATTCACAAATGGAACGGTAGCGATTTAAATATTAATCAATCAGTCCATTTTCTAAAAAATAGCCTACTACGGCTTCTTTCATTAATACGGTTTGTTCTCCCGCTTTTAAGGGAGGTAGAGCTTCTTTTGCTTTGTAATGGGGCCACCCGTCACGGTCAACATATTCAAATTCGTAATAACCATAGGGCATTAATAAACGGCAAATAGCAATATGCATTAAGTTTACTTTATCATCCTTTTGGAAGGTTTGGTTAATTTTTCCCAATTCTTGAATCCCAATCAAATAGATAATTGAATCCAAATCCAATGGGTCTCCTTCTGCAAAACGATCTGAAAGTAATTTAACCACGGTATCCCATCGGGACTTTAATTGTTCGTCTCTTGACAAAGTATTTGGTTTTAAATGAAAGCTAATCCGTACGACACTTTTAGCAAGGGACAAAGATACTAACTTATATTTTCTCCTATATTTGCCAAAAAATAAAAATCATGATTGTATTTGATCTTTTGGTATTAGCTGCCCTCCTTTTTTCAATGTTTAAAGGGTACAAAAACGGAATTTTAAAGGAAATTGCGGGCATTTTAGGTTTTTATATTGGTGTATATGTTGCCGTCAAGTTCGGTCCAATAATCAATGAAATGCTCGGAATTACCGCGGTATCTTCAAAAATGTTGACCCTGGTGGTGCTTTTTATTGTTATTTTGATTGGAGTAAATATTACTGTAAAGTTAGGCTCTAAATTTTTAGATTTATCCAAAATAGGCCCCTTAAACAACACATTTGGCGCTTCATTTGCCGGGTTACGCACCTTTTTAATGTTGGGCTTTTTTTTCAGTTTATTTTTAAAAGCGAATGAAAAAGTATCTATTTTAACCCCAGAACAAGTTAATTCTTCCAATGTTATCCAACCCATTCAGTCCACAACGATGGAAATGGTCCCTGTAGTTAAAAATCTATTTGATACAGTTAAAAAAGAAATTGGCGCCTAAGGATTCAGTTCTTTTACCGCATTCAATTCAATCCAACCTGTTTGCTCGTCGGTTAATTTGACTAATAACCATTGTCCGCTTTTTTCAGTAATATAAACTTTGGCTCCTTCGCGAAGTTTCAATAAGGAACCAGATTGATAAGTTGGTAATCTGTGAACACTTGTATTATCTTTAAATACAATCGCAGGATGCTCATTTCGAATATAATTTCGTTGAAAAAATCCAGCAAAAACACTTATTAAAAGTATAAGTACTCCACCGCTCATCAATGCAAAATAAATCCGTTTACGTTGGGTATTCTTTGTTAAATAATACCCTACAAAAAAGAGTAGTACCAAACCTGAAAAAACCACTGATAGGATTGCCCACGACTCATAATGTAATGCTTCTGTGAGGTTGACCATTATTTTTTCAAATCCAACTGAAGGTAAATTGGGAGTAGCGTCTAACGATCGTTTACGTGCAAAATCTAAATTATTGGCAATAGCATCGTCGGTTGGATCCAGTAGATGCGCTTTTTCAAAGGCATATATTGCGGGAGCTATTTGATGTAAATGGTAGTAACAATTTCCTAAATTAAAATGTAATCCAGCCGATTCTTTACCCGACACTAGTATCGCTTCATAGATTTGCGCTGCGCCTGCATAATCTTTTTGGGCATAGCGTTGATTCCCCATTTCTAAGGTTGGTTGGGCTTTTAAGGAAATAACTAGTCCAAAGCATACAACTAAAATCAACTTTTTCATGCCATTTGTTTTTCTAGTTCGGTAATCAATTTTACAGCCGTTTCATAATCATTTTGGATAACGCTAGCCGATGAGGGAGCATACCGCGCAACTTCACAATTTTCGATTAACATAATAAAATCAGCAACTGTACTTGCATCAGCACCTTTTTCATTCATTATTTGTTGAATGGTCTCTTTACGCATCTCTGCAGTTTCAATTCGCAATTTGGCCTTCAGAAAATTATGCAATGCTTTTTCCAAAGCCACATAAAATGCAGCTTTGTCGGATTTATTTTTATCGGCTTCCAATAAGTATTTTTTTGCCAATGCCGAATTTTTACGAATCTGATTGCCCACGATATCTGCCGCATTTTCTTCCATACGTTTTCGAATATATACTGCCATTGGAATCCCTAATAGCGGTAAAAATAAGAGTAGAAAATACAATCTGGAGCCTAAAAAATCTGCAGTTCCAATATCCTTTAATTTGGTATCCGTTTTTAATGGCGCAAAAGTGGGTGCTTTTGCAACCTCGCGGTTATTTTTTCTTTGGCCTTTAGCCTGCAATCCAGGACCATCATTAACCGTTAGTAGAATATCGGGTAATGTAATGGTTTTATACGTTTTGGTTTTTAAATCAAAATAACTAAACGACAATTTTTTGATGGAGAATATGCCTTGTTCTTGAGGAACAATCGTATAACGGTCGGCTATTGTCCCGGTCATACCTTTAAAAGGGGTAACTACATTTTCAATATGTTCTGGATCATAGACTTCTAAATTCGAGGGTAATTCTAAGGCGGGTAATCGGAATAACTTTAAATTTCCTTCCCCCGTTATTTTTAGCGCCAAATCAAATGATTCTCCAAACTTGATGGTATTTTTTTTCGTTAGTGCTTGAAATGAAAATTGACCCACTGCACCCGAAAAGTTTTTCGGTTTGTTGGCTTCAGGAAGGGGTTTTACTTGTATTGTTTTTCCACTCGAAGTGAGGCGCCGTACATCGTCGGTTGTGATCACTTCTCCAAAAATAGTCATGCGTCCAGTTGGTATCCTACAATCTACTTCTAATATGTACGGGTCAATTACTAATTTACCCGCCTTTTGAGGATAAACCACTGCCTTTTTGAGAATAACAGACAAACAACGGTTTCCTTTAAAGACCGTAGTTTCGGGTTCAAACATTGAAATTTCAATATCTTGACTCCAAAAATCGTTGTAGCGCGGTTTCTGTATATCGCGCGCATCACTAATTTCAGTATTAAAATTAAAGTAAAGTTTCTGAACCACTTGTACGGGTTCATTCACATAGGGATTGCTGTTGGATACTTCCGTTACTAAATAAAGGGCACTGTTTTTTGCTACGGGAGCGGTATTGGGATCATTACGTGGATCAATCGCATTGGTAACCTGTACCTTTATTGGATTGGTTCGGTAAATTCGATTATTGATCTCAATCGCTGCCGATTTAATTGTTAAAGTCCCTTTTTTTTCAGGAATTAAAAAATAGGTGTAGGTTTTATTAAAGCTCCCTCTACCATTTACCCACAATTCTCGGATGGATTGCGAGGGTCCCGAAAAAATTTGAAAACCACTGGATTCAAAGTCGGGCGGAACAAAATTATCGCCGTCTTCGTTCATTGTAAATTCGACTCGAACCCTTTCATTTAAGGCCACGGTCGATTTACTCACAGTCGCTTCAAACTTAATTTGAGCCGAAAGTGAAAAAGAAATCCAACAACAACATACGGTTAAAAAGCGTATCATAATTTTAATTCCTGCTACCAATCTTTTTCCGGTTTGCCCGGAGCAGTTTGGGCATTTTTATCTTTTCGTTTTAACTGCACCTTTTTTTCTTCGTTATTGACCGCATCCAATAAATTATCGATCCGTTGTTTATTTTGTCCACTTGGGCGGGGTTGAGGATCGGGTTGTTTATTTGACCCTCCATTGTTTTTGGGATTATTTTCAGGTTTCTTTTTTTGATCTTCTTGATCTCCTTTATTTTGGTCTGGACGTTGATTTTTCTCTTTTTGTTTGCTTTTATCATCCTTTTTCTTACCTCCATCTTCAGGTGGTGGATTTTCTTTATTTTTCTTTTTTGCTAACGCATAATTATAGCGCGTCTGTTCATCTTTAGGATTATTACGCAATGCGCTTTTATAGGCTTGCTCAGCTAAATCGTATTTTTTTTCCAACATTAATGCGTTACCTAAATTGTGATACGCTTTGTGTTTTTCGGTTTTAGATTTGGCTTCTTTTGCCGCTTTTACAAATTTAAACTTTGCTTCACCGGGTTGATTTTGTTTATAAATCGAGGTCCCTAAATTATAAGTTGCACGGGCATTATTTTTCCCGTTTTTGGAAACTGAAATGCGGAAATTTGCTTCAGCTTCAGCATATTTCTTATCGCTATATGCAGCGTTCCCTTCCGACAAATGCTTATCGCGTTCCTGGGCCGATAACCCAGAAAAAAACAGGAGTAGTAACATCCAAAAGGTATTAACGCGCTTCATTTTTTTCATTAAATAAATTCAATTTACGAATCCATTGTGTTTTTCGTTCCGACAGCATCAGATCCAAAAACAAAAAGGCAAAACCAAAGCCCAAAAACCATTGAAATTGAGATTGATAATCTGCCATCATCGCCGAACCATATTCGGTTTTTTCAGTAGTAGCCATCGTGTTTTTTATATAATCTAAAACGGCTTTTGTTGCGTTTCCATCTACATAACCTCCTTTTCCTGTTTGCGCCACTTCGGTTAAGGTTTTGGCATCACGCTTGGTAATGACAACTTGATTGTTTTTATCGCGAAGGTATTTTTCAACCCCATTTTCATTAATTTTTATGGGACCGCCATTTTCAGTTCCAATACCGACCGTAATGATCCGCATTTTTACATCGTCAGCAAGTTCTGCTGCTTCAACGGCATTATTACTATGGTCTTCTCCATCGGATAAAATAATTAATAATTTATTGGTCTTATCTTTTTTAGAAAAATACCGACTGGCCGCCATTTGTATTGCTTGGTCTATGGAAGTTCCTTGTGCAGAAATCATTTCTGGGGACATACTTTGTAAGAACATTTTTGCAACACCATAGTCAGATGTCATCGGTAAAACCGGAAATGCACTCCCCGAGTAGGCAATTATTCCAATTCGGTCACCCTCTAAACGATTAATAACTTGCGAAACGATTTGTTTGCTTTTCTCCAATCGATTGGGAGCGACATCGGTTGCCAACATACTTTTGGAAATATCTACAGCAAACACAATGTCAATTCCACGGCTTTTAACTTTATCAACCCGCGTTCCAATTTTTGGATTGACCAATGCAATGATTAAACAACTTAAACCCAACAAGGACAGTATGAATTTTAAAGTTGATTTAAATGGAGTCCGGTCTGGGCTCAAATAAGAAATCATTTCGGGATTCCCAAATTCCTTTACTTTTCGTCTACGCCAAAAATAGCTGTATAGCCCTAGCGCTCCAAAAATAGGGAGAAGCAACAATCCATAGAAATAAATTTTTTCTTCTAATTCAAACATGCTATATAATGGATCGGTAAAGGGTTTGTCGCAATAGTAATTCTACCACTAGTAAAACCAAGCCTAATACTACAAAAGGACGGTATTTTTCATCAAAATCATAGTATTTTAATTCTTCAATTTCGGTGGTTTCCATTTGATTAATTTCATCATAAATCTGTTCCAATCGACTATTCGAGGTCGCTCGAAAATACCTACCTCCTGTTTTTTTGGCAATAGATTTCATCAAATTTTCATCAATTACAACCTTCATATTTTGATAAATTAAGGTCCCATTTGGACTCATTTCTACAGGAAAAGGTGCCATGCCATTGCTTCCTAATCCTACGGTATAAACTTTTATTCCATATTCACGAGCTAAATCAGCTGCCGTTTCGGGCTCGATAAATCCGGCATTATTTACCCCATCGGTTAATAAAATAATCACTCGGCTTTTAGCTTTACTTTCTTTTAATCGATTGATCGCCGTTGCTAAACCCATGCCAATTCCTGTCCCATCTTGAACTGTTGGGTCATATTGGAGTTCGCTGATTGCTTGTTTTATTAATGCTTTGTCTGTTGTTACGGGAATTTTGGTATAGGCTTCACCTGCATAGACGACTAGTCCGATTCGGTCATTTGGACGGTTATCAACAAATCGATCGGCTACAATTTTCAGTGCCTCCATACGCGTTGGGTTTAAATCTTTGGCCAACATACTACTGGATAAATCGATCGCCATTACAATATCAATTCCACGAGTGGTTTTGGTTTGATTACTAATATCTACGGTTCGCGGTCGTGCTAACGCAATGATGATTAGACTTAAGGCCAAAAGACGAAGTACAATTAAATAGGGTTTCAATCGTGCGCGCCAACTGAGATTGGATTCCAAGCCGTTCAACGAACTCATGGTTAGAGTGGTCGAATACTTTTTACGCTTGCGGTAAAGCCATAATCCAGCTATTGGCAACAAAACCAATAGTAGTAAAAACGCTGGATGTAAAAAACTGACTTTATCCATTCAAATTAAAAATTTGTAGTTTAATTGAACTAAGAATACGGCGCAAGATTTTTTTCCCATAAGGATCACCCTCTTCAAAACTTACGGCAACTTGTTGTAATCCGCCGTTTTGATTGAAAAGAATAATTTCATAATACCTGCGATGAGTCGCACCATTTTCTTTGTTCTCAACCGTCATAGTTCCATGAACGCGGGTTCCTTTTATTCCATCGGCAATTTCAAATTCACCATCCGATTTGTATAAGATGTTGCGCGCACCTTCTGTCTCCCATGATTTTGTTATACCCTCTAACACTTTGTCATAATCTATTTGAGGGGCTGTAGTGTCGGGTTTCGCAGCTGGTGATTTATAATAATTAGTGGCAACATTTACATATAAAGGATCATGGAGGGAACCGCTACTAAACATTCGCATTGCTTTGATTACCGCATAGGTGTTTTTAGGCAATTGTTCGTTTTCAACGCGCGTTAACACTTCAGGGGTTTCCAATTCTACATTGGGATCACCATATTCACTCTTTACCCATGTTCCTTCATACAATTCGCGAGTTGGATTGCCCAAAACAACATCTTTAACATTTTGATATCCAAAAATGGAAATAACGATACCCATGATTAACGCAAAACAACCAATTCCAATCAACGAACCGTAAAGAATTCGCTGCTCTCGTCTCTTTTTTTCCTGTTTTTGACGCGCTAATTCGCGTTGATGTGCATTCCAAGCGTCTAACTCATTGGTCACTTCTGTAGGTTCGGGCAATGCTTCGTGAATGGTAACAATGGCATTAGCAATTTGGGTTTTATCGGCCTCTACTTCCGAAAGCATGGGTTGCTCTTTAGCAAATTTCACTAAATCAGCCTGCCGCAATACACGTTCCAAATTCTGTAAAGTAGCTGCCGAAAGTTGTAGCCGTTTTTGCTGCACCACTTCTTGAAGCGTATGGATTAACTCTGAAGTTGTGCGTTCCATAGCGGGGACTTCTATTTCTTCTTCAATGTAGGTGCGAACAATAGTGGTTAATTGCGAATAAAAATATTTGATTTCTCCCCTTTCAACTAAACTTTGTGCATCTAAATCCATTAACAACTGAGCTGCTTTTTCAATAGGTTTTAGCGGTGTTAATGGGATCGTTTTTTCTTCGCGATTTGATTTTTTACGCAAGCCAATATAGATAGCCAATAGGGCGATAATTAGTAAAACCAAGCTTAACCAAAACCATGGGATTGAAAACTGATTTTCAGAGGGGGTAATGGACTTGATATCATACATTTTTTGTTTTAACGTATCAACCTTTACATTGGCAACTTCAATCTGTAAAGGATTTGAATACACCATGTTTTGATTGATTTTAACCGGTAATTTAGGAAGCGTATAGGTGCCCGAATCAAACTGGGTTACCCCGTATTTTTTGATTAATTCCCAACGGTCATTTTTCTTAATTGTGTCGACGGGGTAAGACGCTAATACTTCAAGACTCCCAAAAGTTTTACCTTTTGGAAAAACGACCTTATCTTTTTGACGCACTTCTGTTTTTAAAGCGATTTCAAATTCGGAGCCTATTTTTTTCTTTAATGAATCTACAGTAGCAGTCACTTTTTGTGCTTGAGCCAATAGGCCAAAGAAAAATACAACAAACCCTATGTATCCTTTGTAATTCATTTATCCTCGCGCTTTAAAATAACCCAAAAGACGGGTTACATAACTTTCATCTAATCGGGTTTGAACGGTTCCCGCGCCGCATTTTAAAAAGACTTCCCGAAAAAACTTTACCCGATTGGCATAATTGCTTTCATACGCTTTGCGAACTTGAATCGAATGCGTGTCAACGACTAGCTGGGTTCCGGTTTCTGCATCGATCATTTCTAGTATTCCTACATCGGGTAAGCGTTCCTCACGATGATCATATACCCGAAATCCAGTCAAATCATGTTTTTTACTGGCGATTTTCAAACTTTTTTCATAATCATCTTCCGTAATAAAATCGGATATCACAAAAACAATCGCCTTTTTTTTCTGAGTAGCCGAAATGAATTGTAGGGCTTGACCGATATTTGTTTTCTTACTTTTGGGCTTGTACTCGATGAGTTCGCGAATGATTCGCAAAACATGTGATTTTCCTTTCTTCGGTGGAATATACAATTCGATTTGATCCGTAAACAAAACTAAACCAATTTTATCGTTGTTTTGTGTGGCCGAAAAAGCTAATGTTGCCGCTATTTCGGTTATCAATTCTTTTTTTAGTTGTTTTTGGGTTCCAAAATTTTCTGAACTTGAAATATCCACCACCAGCAACATCGTTAATTCACGTTCCTCCTCAAATACTTTAACATAAGGCTCGTTGTATCGCGCTGTAACATTCCAATCGATAGCCCGAACATCATCGCCAAATTGGTACTGACGCACTTCAGAAAATGTCATCCCACGGCCTTTAAATGACGTATGGTATTCGCCCGAGAAGATATGATCGCTCAATCTTCGGGTTTTGATTTCAATTTTCCGAACCTTTTTTAAAATTTCTTTGGTATCCATGGATTTGGAGTCGTAAGTCAATGAAGTTGTACGTCAGAAGTTTCAATTACGATATGTAGACTAAACTGCTAACGGTTACTTCAAAAGGTCAACTGATTTATGGCACTTCAATTTCGTTCACAATTTTGTTGATGATGTCTACCGAACTAATGTTTTCTGCTTCGGCCTCATACGTTACACCAATTCGATGGCGGAGTACATCGTGAACAACCGCGCGAACATCTTCTGGAATTACATAGCCACGACGTTTGATAAAGGCATAGCATTTGGCTGCAGTAGCCAAATTAATACTTCCACGAGGTGATGCTCCAAATTCAATTAAGGGTTTTAAGCTTTCTAACCGGTATTTTTCAGGATAACGCGTTGCAAATACGATATCGAGAATGTATTTCTCGATTTTTTCATCCATGTATACTTCTCGCATAACTTCTTGTGCGCGCAAAATTTGTTCGATTGAAACAACTGGTCGAACATCTTCTGTGGTTCCGTTTAGATTTTGACGGATTACCAAGCGCTCTTCATCCATTTTTGGATAGTCAATCACCGTTTTCAACATAAAACGATCTACCTGTGCCTCTGGCAGTGGGTAGGTACCTTCTTGTTCGATTGGATTTTGGGTAGCTAACACCAAAAAAGGTCTGTCTAGCTTGAAGGTCGTTTCTCCAATGGTTACTTGTTTTTCTTGCATCGCTTCTAGTAATGCAGATTGCACTTTGGCAGGAGCTCGATTAATCTCATCGGCCAATACGAAGTTTGCAAAAACAGGCCCTTTTTTGATTGTGAATTCGTTTTGTTTGATATTATAAATCATTGTTCCTACCACATCGGCTGGAAGTAAATCGGGTGTAAACTGAATACGGCTAAACGAACCTTGAACGGCTTTTGAAAGGGTATTTATGGCTAAGGTTTTAGCTAATCCGGGCACGCCTTCCAACAAAATATGCCCTTGACCAAGTAAGCCAATCATCAAACGTTCCACCATGTGTTTTTGACCCACAATCACTTTGTTCATCTCCATTGAAAGCAAATCGATGAAGGCACTTTCTCGCGCAATTTTTTCATTAATTGCTCGAATATCAAAAGACCCAGTATTATCTTCCATAAATCCTATTTTTTTTGCGAATATAAACTATAAATTTTAACCTTTCAAAGTTGAAAATTTAATCTCCAGGCCGATGTTAACAGACCGTTAAAGTTGCCTCATTATTCGGTATTTAAGGCGGTTTTATCATTTTATTTTCGTAATTTTAAGATTTTAAGTTACCATGGAAAATATCCACCTTTCTCCAATTATCGCCGGAACCATGAATTGGGGCGCTTGGGATAAAAAGTATACTACTTCTGAAATGGCTGCGTTAATCTGCGTTTGCGTCGAAAATACGATTACCTCTTTCGATCATGCCGATATCTATGGTGGATATACTACTGAAGCAGAATTTGGGCGTGGTTTTAAATCGAGTGATATTGCGCGCGATCAAATTCAACTGATATCCAAATGTGGAATTCAACATACCCAAGGCCGTCCCAATACTTTAAAACATTACGATTATTCCAAAGACTATATCATTTGGAGCGTTGAAAATTCATTAAAAAACCTTCAAACCGATTATTTAGATGTTCTCTTGTTGCATCGACCGAGCCCACTAATGCAAGCCACCGAAATTGCAGCAGCAGTGGATCAATTAAAAACACAAGGCAAAATTCGCTCTTTTGGGTTGTCAAATTTTACCAGCTCTCAAACGGCATTAATTTGCCAACAAACGGAGGTACATTACAATCAAATTCAATTTTCAGCGACTCATTTCCAACCCATGTTGGATGGTAGTTTGGATTTTATGCAATTGCATTCCATTAAGCCAATGGCTTGGAATCCCTTAGGAACAGTTTATAGAGAAGATATTGAGCAAACCCGTCGTTTAAAAGAAACGTTGACACAACTGGAAGCGAAATATAGTGTAACGGCCGATCTACTGTTGTTGGCTTGGGTTTTAAAACACCCTGCTAGCGTTATTCCTGTTGCCGGTACTGCCGCTATAACACGCATTCGACAATTGATGAAGGCTGTGGAATTGCCCTTGACCGATTTGGATTGGTTTGCCATTTGGACAGCGAGTATGGGGAATAAGGTGCCTTGATTAGTGACTAGTAATTAGTGACTAGTAATTAGTGTTCAGTAATTTAGTTTAATGATAAACAAACGACTTTTAATTCGGAATTTACTGGCTCACAATGATGAGTGTAGTTTCTATGACAAAAAGCGACAGTTGAACTTACACACTAAAGAGGGCAAAGCAAAGTTTTTAAAACATATTTGCGCATTGTCTAATTCTAATCCTTCTAATAATTCATATATCGTCGTTGGGGTTGAGGACGAATCCAATGAAATTGTTGGAGACGATTTTTTTGATGATAGTCATATACAAAATTTGGTCAATGCTTTTTTAGAAAATCCACCAAAGATTCAATATGAGAATGTTCCCTTTCCCAATTTACCCAAAGAACGCGTAGTGGGTTTAGTAACCATCCGGCCAAAATCAAAACCTTCATTCTTTAAAAAGAATATACATACAATCCCAGCACAAACGAGTTTTATTCGTGTAGGGAGCAATTCCATTCCTTCCGAATATAAAATTCCATATTCAAAACAAAATTTAGAAACGGTGTTGCGTATTGAGAATAATTCCCGAAACAGTATTGCACACACCTTGGACAGTGTGATTGATTTTGTAAACAACCGCCATAAAGATATGCCTTCAAAATATAAAGTCTTTAGGGAGTTATTTGTAATCTGTTGGTCAGGTATAACCAAGAAAATACGTGATAAACAATTTTTTTCGCGAGTAGACATTGAATTGGTCAACGAGCAAATCAAATTATTCTATTCGGCTCAAGATGTAGTCACGATTAGTTTCGACGAGAGTTCGTTTACAATCACAGAGTATGTACCCTTGGGATTAAACGATAAAACCAGTTATTACCCTTTAGAAGAACAAAAGCTGACGTTTTTTGATAACGGGTATTATAAAATTGAAACTCAAATGCTTTTTGAGCCACCTCAATATAACCGCAAAATGCTATTTCATATATACAATGCCGGTTTATCTTTGTTGGCGAAAATGCAAAAAGAGATAGCCCTTACAGATCGGGAAAAAAAGGACTTGGAAAATTTACCCTACACCTTAATGCTCTGTTTTTTCAACGGATTTGAAGAAGCTAAACAGAAATTAATAGAAGCGAAGCCTTTATTGAAGCAAACCCAACGGTCAGAAGTATATACCAACTTTAAAGAAGCCATGCGGGTGTTGCGCAAAGTAAAATATAATAAAGATTCATGAGTAGAACGTTAGTTATTGGCGATATTCACGGCGGTGTACGCGCCTTACATCAGGTTTTAGAACGCGCGGCGATACAACCTCACGACACCTTGATTTTCTTGGGGGACTATGTAGACGGCTGGAGCGAATCGCCTGAAGTTTTGGATTTTCTAATCGAATTACAACACCACCAACATTGTATTTTTCTGCGTGGTAACCACGATGAATTACTATTGGATTGGCTGGAATCTCGGAATGAAAATATAGACGAAAGGATGTGGTTTAAACACGGGGGAAAAGCTACTGTTCTAGCTTATGAAAGGATAAGTGATTCGATAAAAAAAGAGCATATTTTGTTTCTAAAAAACCTGCGAAATTATTATTTAGACGAACATAATCGTTTGTTTATTCATGCGGGGTTTACCAACTTGAATGGGGTTCAATATGAGCACTATCCGCGTATGTTTTATTGGGACCGTACGTTATGGGAAACAGCTTTGGCTTTACCCGATACACTGCCTCCTGAGAGCCTATTTTATCCAAGACGATTGAAGCTCTACGCCGAAATCTATATCGGGCATACACCCGTCACCAAAATAGGACAAACCGTTCCCCTGCATAAAGCAGGTATTTGGAATGTGGATACGGGTGCTGCGTTTTCCGGACCATTGACTGTTTTGGATGTAGCAACAAAAACCTATTGGCAGAGCGAGCCTCTAACGCAACTGTATCCTACGGAAAAAGGTAGAAATGAATAGGATTTTGCCTTCAAAAGGTTGTATTTCTTATCTTTGTTTAAAATTCAATATTCAGACTATGAAGCAAATTGTTTTAGGCACTGCCTTATTTTTAAGCTTTTTTATTCAAGCACAGGCATTCAAAGGAAAAGGAGATCTAAAAGGCCAAATTGGTGCTACTTTTCAAGATGCGGCTAATGGAATAGCTGTAACTGCTGATTATGGTGTTGGTGAAAATATTTCGGTTGGATTGATGGCTAGTTATTTACTTAATGCAAATCGCTATTTAATTGCGAAACCTCGTTTTGAAGACCGTTCAGATATCCGTTTGCGATTTAATGCTAATATTGGAAATGTATTTAAATTAGATCCTAACTGGGATGTTTATCCCGGGTTGAGTTTAGGGTTCCGTAATTTTGGTGGACATCTTGGCGCTCGTTATTTCTTCACCAATGGATTTGGTTTGTATACGGAATTCAGTGTTCCACTATCCCGCTATGATACCGATGTAAATGGTTATGAGCATTACAACAATCAATTTATGCTCAATATTGGAGCTTCTTTTACCTTATAGATAATGACACCAATTGAAAAAAAGCTATACGACCGGAGTGGCTCCGTTTGTGAAATTAGTCGCGATACAGAAGATTTAGTTGTTTATACCGTAGTTCCGAAAACTATTGAAAGTTTAGAAAACAGCATTTTGATTTCTAAAAAATTAAAAGACCAAATCGAAAATCCTGAAACAACCGATCCCAACGATTGGCGAGGATTAAGTGATAGTATGTGGAGCGAACATTTACCGGTGCAAATTGTATCCTGGCGGATGCTAGCCCGTTTAAAAAATTTCGATTTACGCGATATGATGTATTTCGATGATGATTCGTTAGCATGGGCAAAAGCCACTGGAGATGGCGAGGAAGACGAAAGCAAAATCATTCACAAGGATTGCAATGGAAATATCCTTAACGATGGCGATTCGGTGGTGTTAATCAAAGATTTAGATGTAAAAGGAGCAAACTTTACCGCCAAACGCGGTGCGGCGGTTCACAATATCAAATTGGTCTGGGACAATGCCGATCAAATTGAAGGTCGGGTCGAAGGGCAACACATTGTGATTCTTACCCAATATGTGAAGAAAACAAAATAATACTTTTCAATAAATAAAAAAAGCGTCCTACGAAATAGGACGCTTTTCTTTTCTATTGCTTATTTCTTCTTTTCTCCAAAAAGAAATTATAAATCAAACTTAATTCCTTGCGCCAAGGGCAAACTGGTCGAATAGTTGATCGTGTTTGTTTGACGACGCATATAGACTTTCCAAGCATCGGAACCCGATTCACGGCCACCTCCGGTTTCTTTTTCACCTCCAAAAGCACCTCCAATTTCAGCGCCCGAAGTACCGATGTTTACATTGGCAATACCACAGTCAGAACCCGCTTGCGACAAGAATGCTTCGGCTTCACGTAAATTGTTGGTCATAATTGCTGAGGATAATCCTTGGGCAACGCCGTTTTGAATGGCAATCGCATCGTTAACATCTCCACTATATTTAAGCAAATACAACACCGGAGCAAAAGTTTCATGTTGCACAATGGCAAATTCATTTTTGGCTTCAGCTATCGCGGGTTTTACATAACAACCACTTTCATAACCGGCACCCGAAAGTACGCCGCCTTCAACCAAAATTTTACCACCTTCAGCCACCACTTGTTCCAATGCTTTATTGTATAAATCAACAGCATGGGTATCAATAAGCGGTCCAACATGATTGTTTTGATCCAGCGGATTCCCAATGCGAAGCTGACCGTAAGCAGCAACTAAAGCATCTTTAACTTTATCATAAATACTTTCGTGAATGATTAATCGACGGGTTGAGGTACAACGTTGACCTGCAGTACCTACAGCGCCAAAAACAGCTCCAATAACGGTCATTTTTATATCGGCATCGGGCGTAACAATGATGGCATTGTTCCCACCTAATTCTAATAAAGAACGCCCCAAACGAGCCGCTACTTCTTGCGCCACAATTTTACCCATACGCGTGGATCCAGTAGCGGAGACTAATGGTACACGGGTGTCGCGGTTTAACAATTGACCAATTGTGTAATCGCCATTGATTAAACATGAAATGCCTTCAGGTAAGTTGTTTTCTCTCAAAACTTCAGCAATAATATTTTGACAGGCTACACCACATAAAGGGGTTTTTTCAGACGGCTTCCAAATACATACATCACCACAAATCCATGCCAAAGCTGTATTCCACGACCAAACGGCTACAGGGAAATTAAATGCTGAAATAATTCCAACTACCCCTAGTGGATGGTATTGCTCGTACATTCGGTGTGAAGGACGTTCAGAGTGCATGGTTAAGCCGTGTAATTGACGCGATAAACCTACGGCAAAATCACAGATATCAATCATTTCCTGAACTTCGCCTAATCCTTCTTGGTAGGATTTACCCATTTCATAGGAAACTAATTTTCCTAGCGGCTCTTTGTATTGACGTAATTTTTCTCCAAATTGACGAACGATTTCTCCGCGTTTAGGAGCTGGCATTAAACGGAAGGTTTTAAAGGCTTCAGTTGCTGCATGGATTGCCTTTTCATAATCTGCTTCAGTTGAGGCTTTTACTTTGGCAATCAATTGACCGTCTACCGGCGAATAACTTTCAATCAATGCTCCCCCCGAAAACCAATTACTTCCTGTTGAAGTTCCTTCATTTACGGCTTTGATTCCTAATATTTCTAAGGCTTCGGTCATTCCGAATTGTTGTGCAATTGTTGACATAAATTTTGGTTTGTTTGTTGGGCGCAAAATTAAGCGATTCTAATGGAAAAAAAAGCTATTTTACAAAATTTGAATTTACAGGCATTTCATAACCGCATTGCGAACATGTGCGAAGTTTTTCAGAGTTGTAAAAAGTAGTAAAATGGGAGAGAAAGTCGTGTTCAATATCGTTTAATTCAAAATAAACCTCATGCAATTTATGGTTACAGTTGTTGCAAAACCATAGGAGTCCGTCTTGATATCCTTGTTTTTCTCGTTTACGTTCAATAACCAAGCCAATAGAGCCCTCAGTCCGCACGGGGGAATGAGGTATTTTTGCAGGAAGTAAAAATAGATCACCCGGACCCAAAGGCATTGCTTTTTTTTCGCCGTCCTCTTGAATATAAACGGTAATTGTTCCTTCCAATTGGTAGAATAATTCTTCGGTTTCATTATAATGGAAGTCATTTCGGGCATTTGGTCCACCTACAATCATGACGATGTAATCTCCAGAATCAACATATAAATTTTTATTGGCTACAGGAGGTTGAAGCAAATGCTTGTTGTCTTCAATCCATTCCGATAAGTTAAAAGGTTTTGCAGTTGCCATAGGACAAAATTTAGAAATTGAAAGGTACAAAATAAAAAAGTCAGCTGTTGCCGACTCTTCATTTATTTTACTTCCCGAACGAGGTATATATACACTGGAAAGTGATCACTATAGCCAATCTCGGTGAGACTGTGACGTAATGGATAACCCTTGTATTGTCCAAAATTTTGTATCATGTAGGGCTTGTTATAAATCCCTGCTTTCCAATATTGGAATTTTTTATAATCCTTATCGATAAATCCCTCCGAAACTAAGATTTGATCAAAAATATCCCCTGCATCCCGGTGAAATAAAGTAGCGTTCCCTTTATAAAACATTTCTTCAAAGGGATTGTAAATGCCTTTTTCTTTAACCTCTTCTTTTTTGCGTTTGGCTCCTATACCTTCTTTTACACTTTTGTTGTATGTGCCGTCATTAAGGTCGCCCATGGAAATGATTTTCGCCTTGGGATTGATAGCAAACAAAGAATCCATAATCTTTCGATTCAATATACCTGCTGCCTCTCGAAATGGTGCACTTTTTTTTTCGCCACCTGAACGCGAAGGCCAGTGGTTGACAATAATACTGACTTCTTCCCCATCTAACAAGCCCGTAACCAATAACTGATCCCGGGTATAAACTCGATCCGATGATTTATCGGTCTCAATTTTGTCATCTGATTCCTCCTTGTCTTTATCCTTATCTTTATCCCCTTTACCCTCCATACTTCGGTAAATATATAAGGGTATATTTACATAACTAGTTGGTTTAAAATGTTTCTTTTGATACAAAAGTGCCACGTCAATACCGCGTTTGTCAGGAGAGTCGAAATGGACAATACCATAGTCTTCTTTAGCTAACAAAGGTTGCTTGACTAGATCTTCTAATACGCCCCGGTTTTCAATTTCACATCCTCCAATAATTACAGGACTATTGTTCCGCTGATCCCCGGTTCCGATTTCTGAAAGAACCCGTGAAAGATTGTGTAATTTTTGTTGATATTTTCTATGCGTCCAATTTTGGGCACCATTAGGCAACCATTCTTCATCATTATTTTCTTGGTTAATCGTGTCAAACAGATTTTCGAAATTATAAAACGCAACCGTATGAAGTTCAAACTTTCCTTGAGCAAATAGCGTGGTTGTTGCTAAAATGGCAAAAACCAACGTAATATTTTTAATTTTTCTCATTATAAACCTTTTTAATTAAAGTAAAGCTTGCGCAAACTTATCGTCAAAAGTAAATATTATAATGAAAAAATGTACCTTTGTAGGCTGTTAAGTTTATCTTAACTTTTTTTATATCGAAATTAACATTGTTTTATTTATGAAAAAATTTGTATATGTTACTTTACTACTCCTACAAAGCTGGGCTATTGTGGCTCAAACGGGTACTGGAGTTAAGGGTAAAGTAGTGGAAGCGAAGACGAACAAGGCCTTGCAGAACGTCATTGTTTCTATTCAGAATACCAACTTTACCCAAGTGACTAATCGTGAGGGAGAGTTTGTTTTCAAAGATTTAAATTCTGGACCTGTGCTTTTAAAAGTGAGCAGTACTGGATTTAAAGATCAACTCCTTAATTTGGAAGTATCTAAAGGCCAAATAACCGATATAGGATTGATCATTTTGGAAGAGGATGTAACCTTGGAGCAACAAATCAACTTGATTACCATTTTGGAAAACGACTTGAATGATGATAACAGTGGTTCCGAAAATACGGCTGGTTTATTGCAAGCTACCCGGGATACGTATCAACAAGCTGCCGCTTTTAATTGGGGTCAGGCACGTTTTCGCATCCGCGGATTAGATAACGAATATGCAACCACCATGATTAATGGAGTGGTAATGAATAAATTATTGGATAATCGTCCACAATGGGGTAATTGGGGAGGTCTTAACGATGCTACCCGCAACCAAGAATTCACGATGGGTTCTGCACCTTCAGATTATACATTTGGTGGTATTTTGGGAACCCAAGAAATTAACACGCGCGCCTCAATTTACCGAAAAGGTACCCGAATATCTTATGCAGGGACCAATACTAATTACAATTGGCGTGCAATGGCCACCCATGCTTCAGGGATGAATACTAATGGTTGGGCGTTTGTTATTTCGGCTTCTCGACGTTGGGCACAAGAAGCCTATTTTGAAGGCACTGATTATTCTGCGAATTCCCTTTTTGCTAGTATTGAAAAACGTATCAACGACAATCATAGTTTAAATTTAACGGCCATTTATGCGCAAAATCGTCGTGGCCGTAATTCCTCCAATACGAATGAAATCAACAGCATCGCCGGATTGAACTACAACTCGTTTTGGGGATGGCAAGATGGAGAAAAAAGAAATTCCAGAGATCGCGAAGTGGATGAGCCTATACTAATGCTTACACATTATTGGAAAATTAACGACAAAACGCGTTTAACATCCAATATGATGTATCAATTTGGTAAAATAGGAAACTCGCGTTTGGATTTTGTTAATACTGCCAATCCCGATCCAACCTACTATCAAAATTTACCTAGTTACTTTACTTCATTATATGAAAATAATCCATCAGTAGTTCCTGCTTCGGCTTACCAACCCGGTGGTTTAGGAGGTATATTTAATCCAAATCTAGTAGGCGCCATGGACGCCCCGTTTTTGACCCAGCGCCAAATCGATTGGAATGCGATGTATCGTGCTAATACCACTCCAATTTTGGATGCTAATGGAAATGAAATCGGCCGTCAAGCCGCCGAAAGCAAATACGTTTTATATGAAGATCGTGCCGACGACAATTTAATTGTAGCCAACTCCATCTTAAGTTCTCAACTTTCGGACAACATTGTGATGAATGCCGGTGCAAGTTATAGCCGTTTAAAATCGTCAAACTTCCAAATGTTGACCGATTTATTAGGAGGGTCGCACTTTCTAGATGTGGATCCATTTCAATCGGGAACCGCACAACAACCCGACTTGAATAATCCCAATCGTCGTGTTGGTGAAGGAGAAAAATATGGGTACAACTACAACCTATTCGCAGACCATATTGATGCTTTTTCACAATTTAAGTTTACTTATAAAAAAGTTGATTTCTATTTGGCTCAGTCTTTCAGCCGTAAAACGTATCAAAGAGAAGGATTATATCGAAATGGAATTTATGCCAATTCGTCTTTTGGTAAAAGTGATAAAGTTGATTTTGATAATTTTGGTTTCAAAGGAGGTCTTACCTATAAAATTACAGGAAAACATTTCGTAACTGTTAACAGTTTATACATGTCCAAAGCACCCTCTATGCGTAATGTATTCTTTAATGCACGTTTGAGTAATACACCGATTCGTAATTTGGAAAGTGAGAATGTATCAAATGTAGATTTAAGTTATGTAATTAAAACCCCTACGTTTAAAGCGCGTTTGACCGCCTATTATGCCAATATTAAAAATGCAACCGAAACTTCTTTCTTCTTTGCCGAAGGCGCTTTTGAAGATAATGATGGTGATGGTGGAGATGCGTTCGTAGCAGAGATTGTAACAGGATTAGATAAATTGAATATCGGTGCTGAATTAGGGCTGGAATACCAAATCACTTCAACGATCAAAGGTACTTTAGCCGCTTCTTATGGTCAGTTCACTTACAATAGCAATCCTAATGTGGTGTTGAATGATGATTCGCGCGCTGCAAATGGACTCTCTACTTTGGTTAACTTGGGAGAATCTAAATTAAAAAACTACCGTCAACCCGGAATCCCAAATCAAGCATATGCTGTAGGATTAGAGTATCGCGATCCTAAATTCTGGTGGGTAGGGGCTAATGTCAACTACTTGGCCGACACGTATTTGGATGTCTCTTCGGTATTACGAACCAACAGTTTCTTACGCAATCCACAAGATGCAAATGGATTCCAGTTTCCAGAAGCAACTCAAGAGCGTGTGGATCAGTTGTTGAAACAAGAGAAGTTTGACCCATATACTTTAGTAAATTTAACCGGAGGTAAATCATGGAGAATTTCTGGTAAAAACCCCGTTACTTTAGGCTTGTTTGCCACTTTAAATAATATTTTTGATGTACGGTATAAAACCGGCGGATTTGAGCAAGCGCGTAACGCTAACTTCCGTGAGTTAAATCAAGATGTATCGAGCGGCACACCAGCATTTGCTCCCCGCTACTTCTATGGTTTTGGACGCACCTATTTTTTCAACGTATACATTAATTTTTAAAAAAATAATCGAACAATATGAAAACATCTTTTTTTAAACCCCTTCTTGCGCTAACGCTTATAGCAAGTACTTTTATCGGTTGTGTTAACGACGACGATTATGATACTCCACAGGTAAACTGTATTGAAACTACCTTAGTTAAAAATAAAGAGGTTTCTCAAATTACTGCTGGGTCTACAGTAGCTCAATATACACAAGATGATGTAATTGAAGCTTACGTAGTTTCTTCCGATAAAGGCGGTAACTTTTACAAATCGATTTCATTCCAAACAATCCCTACAACTGCCAACCCTGTTCCTTCAGCGTTTAGTGTACCTGTAGATGTAACTTCTACGTTTATTACGTTTGAACCTGGTCGTAAAGTATTGATCAAAATGAAAGATTTATATACGGACGTGAGTAACGGAGGCCGTCGTTTCGGAGGTTTGTTTGTAAATTCAACCGGAACAGCGTCTGTTGGACGTTTGGCTCCTGCTTTATACCGTTCGGTTTTAAACAAATCTTGTACGATTGTTCCCGAGAATCAATTAGCAAGAACCCTTACCATTCCTCAATTATTAAATGATGCTAATATCAATACTTTGGTTGATTTAAATAATGTACAATTCTCAAATCAGGCCATTACAACAACGTATTATGATGCCAACAATGATTTAGGAGGGGCTACCAACCACTTGTTGGTCGATGCGGATGGAAATACTGTGATTTTCCGAACCAGTAGCTTTGCTAATTTTGCTTCGCGTCCGGTTGCTTCTGGTCGTGGAAAAGTTCGAGGAATTTTAACGAAATTTGGTTCTGACTATCAGTTTATTGCTCGAACCGAAGACGATATCGAATTGACAGGGCCTCGTTTGGTGCCCATTTTCTCTGAAAATTTCGAAGGAATTGCCAATACTGGAAATAACCAATTCGTTGCCTTACCCGGATGGAGCAATGTATCCATGAACGGAGGAAACGAAAAATGGGAAGCTCGTATCTTCAGTGGAAATAAATACGCACAGTTTTCTCCTTTTGGTTTAACGCCTGCCGAGAATAATGTGGATACTCGCTTAATTACTCCTGGAATTAACTTAGCGGGAACAACAGGCGCTTTCTTACGCTTCGGTTCAAAAATCGGTTTTGCTAACGGAGAAGCGGTAACCGTATGGGTTTCGACCAACTATAATGGTTCGGGATTAGTAGCGGATGTAAATGCTGCTACATGGACACAACTACCTGCAACCTTTGCTGCACAAACCACAAGTTTCCCTACCAATTTTACAAGCTCAGGAAATGTTGATTTGTCTGCTTACACTGGAACAGTATACATTTCTTTCCGTTATGTAGGAGGTACTAATAATATTACATCGACGTACCAAATTGACAACATTGAAGTCATTGCACAATAAGATGAAGAAGTTTGTATTCCTTTTACTAGTACTTCCACTGCTTAATACAGCTTGTGGTGAAGATGATGAAACCTTTGTGCAACAAAATTACCTCGTCGGGAAATGGGAAATAACCAAAACCGGCTCCATGAATGCTCAAGGCGCGATCAATTATAGCAATTATGTGAATGATGCTAATTGTGATAAAGACAATTACATTTTTAATAGTGACCTTACGTTTCAAAAAAATGATTTTGTAAACTTAGGAACCTGTACAAACCAATCAATTACAGGAACGTATAATCGTTTATCAACCAAACTAACCTTGCGTTATACTGAAAATGTAGGAGGCACTCCTCAGGTGGTTAACCAAACCTTTACAATCGTGTCACTCACTTATACAGAAATAGTAGTGGCCTATACTAATAGTGTTAACCAATTGGTATATTTAAAAATGTCAAAGGTGTAATCTATCCTTTAAATTAAAAAAAATGAGGCTCAATTTTGAGCCTCATTTTTTTAATCTAGTTTTTCTGTCAATTTTTTAAAGGTACTTTTTGCATCTTTACCTTCATACAAAATTGCATAGACTGCATTAATGATAGGGGTATTCGCTTTATACTCTTGATTCAATTTATAGGCGCTTTTAACCGCATAATACCCTTCAGCTACCATACTCATTTCCATCATCGCCGATTTAACCGTATAGCCTTTACCAATCATGTTTCCAAACATACGATTACGTGAAAATACCGAATACCCGGTTACTAATAAATCCCCTAAGTAGGCCGAGTTATTAATATTACGCTTCATACGGTGCACTTTTCGAATGAATTTCTTCATTTCCCGAATGGCATTACTCATAATTACCGATTGAAAATTATCGCCATAGCCCAAACCATGTGCGATACCCGCAGCAATCGCATAGATGTTTTTTAGCATTGCAGCATATTCAGTGCCTATAATATCGTCAGAAGTTTTTGTTTTTATATAATTCCCAGCCAACAGTTTTGCCATTACCTTTGCTTTCTTCGTGTCGCCACATGCAATCGTTAAATAAGACAATCGTTCCAAAGCAACCTCCTCTGCATGACATGGACCCGTAATCACTCCAATATTTTCATAAGGAATGTTATAGGTTTTATGGAAATGTTCACCCACAATTAAAAAGGTCTCCGGCACTATTCCTTTAATTGCAGAGAAGATAATTTTGTTGTCTAGATTCACGGTCAACTTTTCCAATTCTTGGCTTAAAAACGCCGAAGGAATTGCAAAAATAATATAATCAGCATAGGCTACAGCCTCATTTATGTCTTGGGTTAACCGCAATTTATTGATGTCAAATTCAACCGAACTTAAGTAATTGGGGTTGTGCTTGTAGGCCTTTAGATGATCAATTGCCGATGCATTGCGCATATACCAAGCAATCTCATTGAGATTGACACATAACATTTTTACAATCGCTGTGGCCCAACTCCCGCCACCGATAACGGCTACTTTTGGATAATTTTGCATGTTTGTTGGTTTGGAATTTCAAAAATACGCTATTTCTCGCTTTTGCCCAAAGAATGACCGAATCCTAGCCAAAAAACTTTAACATTTACTTTAACACGGATTCCCACAATTTGGGAACAATTTCAACGTTTCTTAAGTAAGGTTAGATTAGTTCGTTAATTTTTTGTTTTGGTTTGAAAAAAAGGCGTTCTGTACTAAACGGAACGCCTTTTTAATTTAGTTCTTTCAGTAAATTAATAACTAAGAGCTACAATTTCGCGCACTTTTTCTGGTGTTATATTTTGCCGTTCGCCCAATGCCAACCAACCCCGATCTTCGAAACGTTTCACAATTAGCTCTGCAGTACCCACACTATTTTCGACATTTTCTGAAATACGGGTTTTCATACCCATTGTTTGGTAAAATTCAACGGTTTTTTCAATCGCTGCTAGCGCAATTTCCTCTTTCGTTCCGGTTAAACCCCAGATACGTTGACCGTATTGCGCTAATTTTTCTTTCTTTGTATCAAACATAACCCGGTAGAGATTCGGACCGATTATTGCCAATGTTCGCGCATGGTCGATTTCATACAGTGCTGTTAACTCGTGGCCAATCATGTGGGTGGCCCAATCGGAAGGGACCCCTTTCTGAATCAAACCGTTTAAGGCCATCGTAGCCGACCATACAAAATTGGTGGCCAATTTATAATCACTAGGGTTTTCAACAACCGAGGGACCAATTTCTATTAAGGTTTGTAAAATACTTTCCGCAATGCGGTCTTGTAGCAATGCATCATGGGAGTAGGTTATATACTGTTCCAACACATGAGTAAAGGCGTCGACCACTCCATTTTGTAATTGCCGTTTGGGCAAAGAAACGATTACTGTTGGGTCAACAATAGAAAATTTTGGAAACAATCCACTTCCGCCTAAGGTTAATTTTTCTTGGGTGGCCTCAATGGTAACTACTGCTCCTGAATTCATTTCAGAACCCGTTGCGGGCAAGGTCAATACCGTTCCAAAAGGAATACAAACGGATGGATCTTTGAATAATATTCGTTGTTTTAAAATTTCAATGGCATCTCCAGGATAATTCACAGCTCCCGAAATAAATTTTACGCCATCAATTACACTCCCACCACCTACAGCTAATACAAAACCTACATTTTCTTTACGGATTATTTCAACTGCTTTCATCAAGGTTTCATAGCGTGGATTGGGTTCGATTCCACCAAACTCTAAAAGTTCAAAGTCTGCTAAAGCTGCTTTTACTTGGTCATAAACGCCATTTTTAAAGATACTTCCACCTCCATAAGCCAAAAGCACTTTGGTGTTTTTAGGAGTTAAATTTGCCAGTTTGGCAATTTGTCCTTGGCCGAAGATATAATTTACGGGATTGTATAATTCAAAATTTGTCATTGATGTAACTATTTAGAAATGCAAAAGTAAAGCTTACCATAGAAATCGAATGGTAAGGGAATGTTAAGTTTGCCGTTTCCTTTTATCCATATTTTATGAATAAAAGAGGTGGGAGCTATTTATTCGAATATTTCAGACTTTATTTTTATTTATGAAACGATGTAAAATAAACAGCCCAAATCCAATTAAATAAAAGACAGATAAATAGTCCGGTGTTGCTTTGTTCATTAGTCGAAAAAGCAATTGAATTAGTACTCCAACAAATAAAATAATTAATGCAATTAGTCGTAATTCAATAAGCAAAAGTGAATAAAATGATTTTTTTTCAGCGTTTTGTTTTGGATTATTTAATGATGATTTCATGGTTTAATATTGTATATGCATTAGCGATAAAATAAATTTTGATCGAGATAGTGCCACACTTTTTCAGGTAAAAGTGGTCGTACATTTTTTTTATTTGCGATTCCTTCTCGTATCGCTGTTGAAGAGATTTCCACCACGGGTGCCTTAATTTTACTCACCTGCGCCTGTTGTATCAATTCAGGTAAACCTTCGCCATCCGCGATACGTGGATAGACATAAATTGCATGGTGTTCCAAGATGTACTCGTAATTTTTCCATTTGTGTAGCGAATTCAAATTGTCTTCGCCCATGATCAATGAAAATTCGTACGTTGGAAATTTCTCCTGCAAATGCACCAAAGTGTTTACCGTATAATTGGGTTGCGGCAACTTAAATTCAATATCGGAGGGTTTAATTTTAGGATAATCCTCAGTTGCCAAATGCACCATATGCAAACGTTGGTAGTCGTCTAGTAAGGTACGTTTCTCTTTGTGGGGATTATGCGGTGTCACCACCATCCAAATTTGATCCAAATCGGAATACTCCGCCAAGTGATTGGCAATAATCATATGCCCTACATGAATAGGGTTAAAGGTTCCGAAGTATAATCCTATTTTCATTTGTTTTGAATTATAAATGATAAATTATAAATGAGATTTGTATAATATTTATAATTTAAAATATCAAATTTAAAATAGTTAAACCCTTCCTGCAATGAACTCCCTCACCAGCTCCACTGCATCCTGTTTCGCTGTCTCCAAATCATAATTCTTAATAATCGTATCAAACTGTGGTGCTGTAGCCAATTCCACATGGGCTTTGGCAATTCGCATATTGATTTTATCATCGCTTTCGGTAGAGCGTTCTTTCAAACGGCGTTTGAGTTCGTCTACACTTGGAGGTTTTACAAATACCGCCAGTGTTTCGTTGGGGAATTTCTTTTTAATCCGTAATCCCCCCGCAACGTCAATGTCAAAAATTACATTTTTACCCAACGCCCAAATGCGTTCTACTTCACTTTTTAAGGTGCCGTAAAAGTTGTCACGGTACACTTCCTCCCATTCTACAAAATCTTCTGCTTTGATGTGTTTTTTAAACGCTTCAATACTGATGAAATAGTAATCTTTGCCGTGAACTTCTTCACCTCTTGGGGCACGCGTAGTGCAGGAGACCGAGAATTCTAAATTCAATTCTGGAATACCTAATAGATGGCGAACTATAGTGGTTTTTCCCGATCCCGAAGGAGCTGAGAAAACAATTAATTTTCCTGTAGACATGTGCGTTGTGTTATTTTTTTATAGGCAAATTCCCATAGGTTAGGGTATAACCTTCTTTACTTTTTCTAAATTTAATTTGGAGTTCCTCCCCTTCAACCAATCCCCAATCGACCAATAAATCTCCATTAATGAATAAGACCGCGATGTTAGTCGTTGAATCCTTTCGAAGCGTACTCAACCATTGTACATCTTCTCGAAAGCGCTTCTTTGAACCCGAATACGTGTTCCAGTTTTGAATAATATAGTAATGGGCCACTGGAAGATCTGCTTTTGTGATTCGTTGTCCATGTACATCGACCATCAAGTTTAAATAGTCATCCAAGGTCTCGCCATTGGCAATATCATCGTATAGGCAAGGCTTGTAATTGTTTTCAAAGGATGCAAAGGCTTGTGTCATTTGGACCCCGCTGCATTCCTCCGTGCCTTGATAACAATACCGAGTGCCCTTTTGGTCAAAAAGCTTCATCTCTGAACTAAATCCCAACAACAAATTACGGTAGATCGAGGCACTGTCGCCGACTTTCTCTACGGTCAAAAAATAGGTTGGTTCATCCGGTAAAACGTCTTTGAAATAGGTATTCACTTCGGCTTTCGATTGCACCTGCGGATTTTTTAACCCTACCAAAGTTTTCATCATTGGTCCACAAGAAGTAAGTCCGAAAAGCCCTAAAAAAGCACAAACCAACCGAAAATTTACCATCTATAAAACGTTTAAAACCTGTTCTTTGATTTTTTCCAATTCGTCTTTCATCATTACCACGCATTTTTGCATTTCTGAATGGTTTGATTTTGAACCCATGGTATTAATTTCACGGCCCATTTCTTGGGTAATAAAACCTAACTTTCGACCGTTGGCTTCTGAGCCCGCTAAGGTTTCCATAAAATAATTCAAATGATTATCTAAACGAACCCGCTCTTCAGTTATGTCATATTTTTCAAGATAATAAATCAATTCTTGTTCGAAGCGATTGGGATCTACCGCTACCTCCAATTCGTCTAGTGCAGTTCGCAAACGCGTTTTTACAGTTTCGATACGCGCGCTGTCAAACGAAATTGCTTCATGCATCAAATTGCGGATGTTGGAAATGCGTTGAGTAAACTCCCGTTCAAGCGCCATTCCTTCGTCGGTACGAAAATTAATCATGTTTTGCAAGGCTTCATCGATAACCGACTGTATGTGTTTCCATTCGGTTTCATCCAGATCGTCGCGTTCGGTTTTTAGTGCATCGGGCATCCGAACAGCCATTTTCATTAATTCCGTGGGATCGGCCTCAGGAATTATGGTAAGCATTTGAGCGATATATCCTTTGACAATCGGACCATTGATTTTAGAAGTTGTTTCTTCTCCTGTAATTTCTATAAACAAAGAAAAGTCTACTTTCCCACGTTCTAACCGTTGGGATAGCAAATTGCGCAATCCCAATTCCATTTCCCGATATAAAGAGGGCATCCGAGTATTTACGTCTAGGCCCTTGCTATTAAGGGATTTAATTTCAACAGTAATTTTTTTGGTTGGCAATTGCAAAGAAGCTTTCCCAAATCCGGTCATCGATTGTATCATACTAATGTAAAAAGGAGTTCAAAGATAGTTATTTTTTTTGGCCCCTGTCAAGCCACCGCGCTATCCGCTAAATCTCCCGAAGATTCGGGAGGATACCGCTTCTATCGCTGGGGCAATCAAACAACGACAATTTGAGAATGGTTGTTCTATCGCATTCACGGGTATAGTTTTAAACCCTTTCCACTCCACTGAAAACTGTGACTACTAACTAACGACCAACAACTAACCACTAGTCACTAATCACTAATCACTAGTCACTAATTACTAGTCACTAGTCACTAGTCACTAATCACTAATCACTTAGCGCTACTTCTTCGTCACCAAATACACTCCTGTAAAAATCAACGCTGCGGAAGTCAATTTTACACCATTCAAATCGTCTTTGCCCAAACTTACAGCAAAAACCGTTGCAAACAAAGGTTGTAGGTAGATGAAGACCGCTACTGTAGTAGGTTTTAGTTCCCGCATCGAAATCAAATTCAACAAATAGGTCAAAAAAGTAGAAAATACAACTACAAAACCAATTTTCCAAAGAATGTCGTGGTCTAATGTAGCCCATGCTATAGCCTGAAATTCACTCCACCCAAAGGGTAGCACCATCAAAAATCCAAAAGTGTAAATCCATTTCACAAAAGTGAAGGCATTGTATTTATCCATAAGTTTTTTGACGATGATGAGGTAGAAGCCATAGGAAACGGCATTCACAAAAACCAAAAGATTTCCTAAAAAAGCATTGGAAGCATTTACCACCGATTTTCCATATAAAATTAGCGTTACCGTACCTACAAGACCAAGTCCAATGCCTAAAACTTTCTCTTTTTTCATGCGTTCTTTCATGAGTAGGGCCGAGAGTATTAAAACAATCATTGGCGTGGTGACCATTAAGACCGCACCCATAATAGGCGAAGTATAACTCAGCCCTTTAAAAAACGTAAGCATATTAAATGCCACTCCAAACAAAGCGGCTGCTACGATACGCGGAAAATCGTTTAATGCAATTTTTTCTTTGGGTCCGAAAAATGAAAGTAACCAAAACAATAGCACCGAACCCCCTACGCGCAAAACGATAAAGCCAAAGGGTTCGACATATTTTGGCATCACATCTTTGGCAAGGGTAAACGTAACGCCATAGATTATGGAAACTAAGGTTGCCGCAATTAGTGCCCAGCTACGTTTACTCATGATAAACTGTGTATTGCTTGTGCGACCACTTTTGGACTGTTTCCAATAAAAATCTGGTCATCTCGAATAATCACCGGTCGGTTTAAAAAGGTGTAGTGCTCCAAAAGGTATCGTTTAAAGTCGGCTTCACTTAAGTTTTCGTCTTTCAGCCCCATTTCTTTATACAACTTTGCCCGTTTACTAAATAAAACTTCATACGATCCCGAAAGGGCATGGATTTCCTCCAATTGCCTTAACGTTAAGGGTGCTTCTTTGATATCTTGAAATACAAAACCCGCTGTATTCGGCAACGATTTTAGGATGCGTTTACAAGTATCACAAGTTTTGAGGTAGTATATTTTTCGCATGCAAAAAAGTTTTTGTAAAAGTAGTTATTCTATGGCAGATTTCAGTATTCAGGGAGCAGTATTCAGGGAGCAGTGTTCAGTGTTCAGTATTCAGTGTTCAGTGAGCAGTGTTCAGTATTCAGTATTCAGTATTCAGTGAGCAGTGTTCAGTTTTCAGTATTCAGTGAAAAGTAAATTTAACGACTAAAAGCCAATAGCTAACGTCTAACAACAATTCCCTCTTTGGGATTAGGGCTATGAAGCTTTCGAATCAACCAAATTTCCTACCTTTGCAGGTATAGATTTTTTTCTTATGAAATTTAATACAAAAGTAATTCACGGTGGTCAGCACCATGAAGAGGTTACCGGATCTGTGATGACGCCGGTTTTTCAAACGTCTACGTATGCGCAAGTAAGCCCAGGTAAACCCGTAGGCGATTACGAATACAGCCGTGCAGCAAACCCTACACGTCAAGCGCTGGAAGATGCTTTAGCGTCAATTGAAAACGGTGCGCGCGGTCTAGCCTTTGCATCGGGTCTAGCGGCAACCGATTGTTTGTTGCGTTTGTTCAAAGCCGGTGACGAAATTATAGCCATGGACGATTTGTATGGGGGAACGTATCGTCTGTTTACACGATTATATAAGGATAGCGGTATAAAGTTTCACTTTGTAGATATGAACGATTTAGAATCGTTCCAAGCCTTAATTAACGAAAACACCAAATTGGTTTGGGTTGAAACACCTACCAATCCGTTGATGAAATTGGCAGATATTGCTGCTATTGCTAAAATCACAAAACAGCACCAAATTTTATTTGCCGTTGATAATACCTTTGCTACTCCATATTTACAAAAACCCCTAGAATTAGGCGCAGATATCGTAATGCATTCTGCAACAAAATATCTAGGCGGTCACAGTGATGTTATTGCGGGCGCTTTGGTTATTAAAGACAAAACATTAGGCGACGAGTTGCATTTTAAACAATTTGCAACGGGTGGAACTTTAGGACCTATGGACAGTTATTTGGTGTTACGCGGAATCAAAACCTTGCATTTGCGTGTGCAACGCCATTGTGAAAACGGTATGAAAGTAGCCGAGTTTTTGAGTAATCATCCAGCGGTAGATAAAGTGTTTTATCCGGGATTACCCGATCATCCGCATCATTCTATTGCTAAGAAACAAATGAGTGGCTTTGGGGGCATGGTTTCGTTTACTTTTAAATCGGGTAAAGGAGAAGATGCGATCGCCTTTTTGGAGAAAGTAAAAGTATTCACTTTAGCTGAGTCCTTAGGAGGTGTTGAATCATTGGCCAATCATCCGGCTTTGATGACTCACGCTTCAATCCCAGAAGATAAACGTAAAGAAGGTGGTATTTCTGACGATCTTGTCCGTTTGAGTGTAGGGGTTGAAGATATAGACGATTTGATAGCCGATTTAGAACAAGCCTTTCGTTAATTTAAATCATAATAAAAATAAAGCTCCGAATTTCGGAGCTTTATTTTTATTGGAATGAATAAAATATTCTATTGTAAATAATAAATATAACCAAAATTAAGCATTAGGTTCCAGTCGTTAGCTCTATTTTCAGTATAAATACGAGGGTCCGGACTTAAACCATCCACCCAGTTTGAAAAATAGTATTGCCAACGGAGCTCCACCATCAAGTCAGACATTTCATTAAGTTTATAACGCGTTCCTAGACTCGAAACTACGGACCAAGTTGTTCCTCCACGTGTGTCAAACGCACCAATATATTTAATAGGTGTAACAGTTGGTAATTCACCTAAGCCTTCACCTAAGGTTGAATAGGCTGTTGGTTTGAAAAAACAAAACTGAGCTCCCATACCAATAAATGGCGCCCAAGCTCCATTAGTAGCGGTAAAATCACGAATACTTAACGGGTAAAATTCCAATTGCATTCCGATATTCGTAACAGCTGTACTTCCACGCATTCCACGTAATTGATTCGCTATTAAAGAATTTTTCTTTGCATCTACCCATTGACCAAAATGCTGCAATTGGGTTTTATTGTAGGACAACTCGCTTCGAAGTTTGAAGTGATCGTTAAAATAGGTTTCAGGAGTATAACAATTACATTCCGCTCGGTAAGAAAAGTTTAAGTAGTGAATTAAACCTATAGAATATCCGGTATTTCCGGCATTAGTAGAAAAGTCATGGCGCTCACCATAATCCGATTGAAAAGCAACCGGACCTGTGATTGCCCCAATTTCATGGGAAAACCCAAATTGTGCTGCCAAACGGGAGCTAAATCCCAACAACAACAACGAGGTCATTACAAAATACTTAGACATTCTTATACAAGATTTTTCAATTCCCGACAAATATATAAAAACATCATTCACTTGGAAAACAATTTAAAAAAATACTTCTATACTTACGTAAAAAAGCATAAAATATTGTAAACCTTCACCAAAAGCGCGCGCTCAAGAAGTTCAATGGCTTCCTAAAAATTATGTGAATTAAAAAAAAACAGCCCATTATTTTAATAAAATGTATATTTGTCGCAGTATTAACGAAAACGTTTTCTTTAACAAACTATAATTTTATGTCACAAGCAATCAACAATTTCTTAGCAGAAGTTGCCAAAAGAAATGCGAATGAGCCTGAATTTATGCAGGCGGTAAAGGAAGTGGCGGAGACCGTAATTCCTTTTATTGAAAAGAATTCAAAATACCAAAACAAAATGCTTTTGGAACGAATGGTTGAGCCCGAGCGCGTAATTATGTTCCGAGTATGTTGGATAGACGACCAAGGAAACACCCAAGTAAACCGCGGGTACCGTATTCAAATGAATTCTGCGATTGGTCCTTACAAAGGAGGAATTCGCTTCCATCCTTCGGTTAATTTAAGCATCCTTAAATTTCTTGCATTTGAGCAAGTGTTTAAAAACAGTTTAACAACACTTCCAATGGGTGGAGGAAAAGGAGGTTCAGATTTTGATCCAAAAGGTAAATCAGACAACGAAATTATGCGTTTTTGCCAAGCTTTTATGACAGAACTTTCGCGACATATTGGTGCCGATACAGATGTTCCTGCTGGAGATATTGGTGTAGGTGGTCGTGAAGTTGGGTATATGTTTGGTCAATATAAAAAATTACGCAACGAGTTTACGGGAGTATTAACTGGCAAAGGAATTACGTTTGGAGGGTCATTAATTCGTCCTGAAGCTACAGGTTATGGTGATGTATATTTTGCACAAAACATGTTGGCTACCCGTGGCGAAAGTTTCCAAGGGAAAACCGTTGTGGTTTCGGGTTCAGGTAACGTTGCGCAATATGCAATTGAAAAAGCTACACAATTAGGAGGTAAGGTAGTTACGGCATCTGATTCTTCAGGATATATTTATGATGCTGACGGTATCGATGCAGAGAAATTAGCTTTTATCATGGACATTAAAAATGTTCGTTATGGACGAATTAATGAGTACGTAGCTAAATATCCAAATGCTACTTTTGTGGCTGGTAAACGTCCATGGGAAGTAAAATGTGATATTGCATTACCCTGCGCTACCCAAAATGAATTAAACGGTGAAGAAGCAAAACAATTGATTGCAAACGGATGTATTTGCGTAGCGGAAGGGGCAAATATGCCTTCTACACCAGAAGCTATTGAAGCATTTACTGCAGCAAAAATATTATTTGCACCGGGTAAAGCTTCCAATGCAGGAGGTGTTGCAACTTCAGGGTTGGAAATGTCCCAAAACTCATTGCGATTAAGTTGGACTCGCGAAGAGGTAGACCAGCGTTTACACAAAATCATGAGTGATATTCATGAAGCTTGTGTTAAGTATGGTAAAGATGAAACGGGTTATGTTGATTATGTTCGTGGAGCTAATATTGCCGGTTTCGTTAAAGTTGCCGATGCGATGTTAGGTCAAGGTGTAGTATAAGCAATCTCGCCTTAATAAATATAAACCTTCTCTCCAATCGAGAGAAGGTTTTTTTATGTCATCCATATGTTTTTGCGTAATATTGCGTTACGGATTAGAACTTGATTTTGCGAATGAAAAAATTAATGCTTTTCTTCATAATTATTGCCCAATCGGCGTTGGCTCAAACCAACCGTTTGTGGCAAGGGTATTTCTCATTCAATAAACTTTCAGCAATTACTCAAAGAGAAACAACCGTATATGCAGCTTCAGAAAATGCAATTTTCTTTCAAAAACCTTCCGATGGTTTTTTAGAAACAATTACCACTATCAATGGTCTAAAAGCAGAAAATATTTCGGCAATTCATTATAGCGAAGCGTATCAAGTTCTTTTGGTTGGAAACGAAAATGGACTTTTATTAGTCGTCAACAAAGAGGGTAGTGTATCCGTAAAAAACGGAATACTTACTGAAGTGCCAGTGCCTTCATCGGTTAAAAAAATTAATCATTTTACGGAAGATAATGGGAAGGTTTACATTGCAACCGATTACGGGATTTCAGTGTTTAATTTGAATCAGATGGAGTTTGGCGACAGCTATTATATTGGTGATGGAGGCGCACAAATTAAGGTGATACAAACTATGGTTTACGACAATACTATTTATGCAGTATTGAACAATTTCCGGATTAAAAAAGCCGGAGTTTCGAATCCTTTTTTGATTGATTATGCCCAATGGACGTATCACGATTCTGGGTTTTGGTACGGAGCGCAAGCATTTCAAAACCAATCCGTTTTTTATAACGCAGATGGGAATGTATACCGTTGGAATGGAACGGGATATTCCCTTCTTTTTTCAGCGGGAATTGTACCGGTTGATTTTCGAACAACTGCAGCGTATGTTGTTGTCACGTCATCACAAAATGTTAAGATAGCCAATGCTTCGGGGACTTTAGTTTTAAATTACAATGCGTCCAGTTATCCCGATACAGCGGTCACTTTTAATGCGGCAACGGTAATTGATGAAACGGTTTACATTGCAACAAACGAAGTTGGATTGATACAGTTTCCTTTGTCATCCCCTTCCAATGTAACCGTGCTGAAACCGGATGGACCCGAGTTAAATCAGCCTTTTCGACTGAAAAAAACCACAGATAAGTTATTTGTAACCTACGGTAAATTTGACTTCACTTACAACCCTTACAACCCCAATCCACCCTATCAGCCGTATTTATTTCCTATAAATTATTTTGATAACCAACAGGGATGGAACACGCTTACAACCGATGCGCTTCTGGATGCGCGTAGTTTAAATAATGTCTTAATCAACCCCAAAAATGATAAAGAAATCTTTGTAAGTTCTTATTTTTCTGGAATACTTAAGTTGGAAGATCTTGTTGCAACTACATTGTATACGAATACCAATACCGGTACAAACGGACTAGAATCTTTAGCACCGGGAGTAAATGACGTCCGAATAAATGGATCGGCATTTGATTCTAAAGGCAATCTTTGGGTGACCAATGCCTATGTGACCAAAGGAATTAAAGTGTTCAAGTCTACAGGGCAATGGCAATCGTTTGATTTAACGACAGCCATGACCGAACCGCAATTTGAACGGTATGCACAGATGGCAATCGATAAAAATGACACCAAGTGGATTCCAACCTTTCGCGCTAATGGTTTAGTTGCGTTTAATGAAAATTACAGCAATAAATTTATTTTAATCAAATCTGGAACGGAGGGTAACTTACCTAGTTTGGATGTACGTTGTGTAGCTATTGACAACCGAAACCAAGTTTGGATTGGAACAGCGCGCGGTTTGCGGACCATCTCCTCTGTAGATACATTTATTACAGCAGATGAAATTCAATCCAAACCGATAATTATCAATGAGGTTATCAATGGGGTTGAACTCGCACAAGAGCTGTTTTATGAGCAGGTTATTTTGGATATTTGTTTAGACGGAGCGAATCGTAAATGGGTCTCTATTGCCGATTCTGGAGTGTATTTGGTGTCTTCCAATGGTCAACAAACCCTGTTTCATTTTACCAAAGAAAATTCTCCATTGCCCAGTAATAATGTGCTTGATGTTGAAATTGATAGTGTTACCGGTGAAGTCTTTTTTGCCACCGAAAAAGGATTGGTTTCCTACAAAGGAACGGCCACTAAACCTAGTGATGACTTGGCTTCCGTTTATGTTTATCCCAATCCGGTGCGACCAGAATTTACAGGCACAGTGAAGATCGCGGGATTAACCGATAAAGCAATTATTAAAATTACAGATATTGAAGGAAATCTTGTATATGAAACTACTGCTGCCGGAGGAACAATTGAATGGGATACAACAGCTTTTGGTAGATACCGCGTAGCTTCTGGCGTGTATATGATTTTTATTTCTGCCGAAGACGGCTTAGATACTGCAGTTCGAAAAGTCATGATTATCCGCTAGACTATGCTTGTCAAAACCAAAGCATTTGTTTTATCCGCTTTAAAGTATCAGGAAAAGAGTCTGATTGTGAAATGTTTTACATACAGTGACGGACTCAAATCCTATTTTGTTCCGAATGCGTATTCGGGTAAAAAATCCAATCAAAAGATTGCCTATTTTCAGCCTTTAACATTGCTTGAAATCGAAGCCGTTCATAAAAACAAAGGAACACTTGAGCATTTTCGGGAAATTAAATTAGCAGCGGCCTATCAGACTATTCCGATGGATATAGTCAAGAGCACGATTGTTATTTTTCTCTCCGAAATACTCCATCATAGTATCCGCGAAGAAGCGAAAAACACATCCCTTTTTGATTTAATCGAGTCGGCATTACTTTGGCTCGATGCCCATGATGAAATTGCTAATTTTCATTTAATACTTTTGCTAGAAGTGACTAAATACCTCGGATTTTATCCCGAAAGCAGTCTGTCCACAGATCCTTTTTTTGAACTTACAGAAGGTATTTTTGTGCCAATTCAAGGAGTAACCTGCCTAAATGAATATGAAACAATGCTTTGGCGAAAACTTATGGAACAAAAAATCGAAAATCCAGGCAAAGTATTCACCTCTCCGGAGCGCGCTATTTTACTTAAAATTTTAATGGATTTCTACACCATTCATTTGGAGGGGTTTAAAAAACCAAAATCACTCGAAGTTCTTCGGGAAGTATTTGCTTAGGGTAGTCAACAGTATTCAGTATTCAGTAATCAGCATTCAGTAATCAGTAAACAGTATTCAGCATTCAGTCACAAGTTACTAATCACTAGTCACTAGTTACCAATCACTAGTCAACAGTATTCAGTAATCAGTATTCCGCTTTCAGTATTCAGCATTCAGTAATCAGTCAACAGTAATCAGTCAACAGTATTCAGTCACTAGTCGCCATTCACTAATCACTAATCACTAGTTACTAATCACCAATCACTAGTCACTCTTATTTTTCGTATTTTCTACAATCGCAACTTAAATAATTCCTAAAAGTAAGCGCAGTTTCGCCTAATTTGTGCCCTCGTAAAGCAATTTTCATTACTTTCGCAATCGGATTCAAGAAAACGACAAAATGAGTACAAAATTTACTGAATACAAAGGACTTGACCTGCCTGTTGTGGCAGCTGAGGTACTTAAGTTTTGGAAAGAAAAGAACGTCTTTGAACAAAGTGTCACTTCACGAGAAGGAGCTCCACCCTATGTGTTTTTTGAAGGGCCACCTTCTGCAAACGGTTTGCCTGGAATTCATCACGTAATGGCACGTGCGATTAAAGATATTTTTTGTCGTTATAAAACCCAAAAAGGCTATCAAGTAAAACGAAAAGCAGGTTGGGATACGCATGGTTTACCCGTAGAATTAGGTACTGAAAAGGAATTAGGTATTACCAAAGAAGCTATCGGAAAAACGATTTCGGTAACAGCATATAACGAAGCGTGTAAACGCACCGTGATGCGCTATACAGACGTTTGGAACGATTTAACCGAAAAAATGGGCTACTGGGTCGATATGAACGATCCCTATGTAACGTATAAGTCCAAATATATGGAGTCGGTTTGGTGGCTGTTGCATCAAATCTACACTAAGAATTTATTGTATAAAGGATACACTATTCAACCCTATTCACCCAAAGCAGGAACGGGTTTGTCTTCGCACGAAGTGAACCAGCCTGGAACTTATCGCGATGTAACCGATACTACAATTGTCGCACAATTCAAAGCGGTAGCCGAAAGTTTGCCTGCCTTTTTACAAGAATTTGGCGATATTCACTTTTTGGCATGGACCACTACACCTTGGACATTACCATCGAATACGGCTTTGACGGTCGGACCTAAAATTGACTATGTTTTAGTAAAGTCATTTAACCAATATACGTTCGAACCCATCCAAGTAATTTTAGCGAAACCTTTATTGGGTAAAGTGTTTGGTGGAAAATATACAGTTGCTGAAAGTGACGCTGATTTTTTCAACTATAAATCGGATGATAAAAAGATTCCTTATGCAGTAATCGCTGAAGCAAAAGGAGCCGATTTGGTAGGGATTCGCTACGAACAGTTATTACCGTATGTGTTGCCGTATCAATCGCCGGAAAATGCATTCCGAGTGATTGCGGGTGATTTCGTGACTACCGAAGATGGTACCGGTATCGTGCATACTGCACCAACTTTTGGAGCAGATGATGCTAAAGTTGCCAAAGAAGCCACACCCGAAGTTCCACCAATGTTGGTTTTGGACGAAGCAGGTAATCCTGTTCCACTCGTGGATTTACAAGGGCGTTTCATTCAAGGTTTGGGAGATTTATCAGGCAAATATGTTAAGAATGAATACTATAATGAAGGAGAAGCGCCCGAGAAATCGGTAGATGTTGAAATCGCTATTCGTTTAAAAGAAGAAAACAAAGCCTTTAAGGTCGAGAAATACGTACACAGTTATCCACACTGTTGGCGCACAGACAAACCGATTCTCTACTATCCATTAGATTCCTGGTTTATCAAAATTACGGAAGTAAAAGACCGAATGTTTGATCTAAACGATACTATCAATTGGAAACCCAAAGCTACTGGAGACGGACGTTTTGGAAATTGGTTAAAAAATGCCAACGACTGGAACTTATCGCGGTCTCGTTATTGGGGTATTCCATTGCCGATTTGGCGAACAGAAGATAAAACGGAAGAAATTTGTATTGGTTCGATTGAACAATTGTACAATGCGATTGAAAAAGCGGTGGCTGCGGGTCTAATGACCGAGAATCCCTACCGTGGCTTTGAAATTGGGAACATGGACGAAGCCAACTATGATTTGGTGGACTTACATAAAAACATCGTAGATAATATCGTGTTGGTTGCTCCATCTGGTAAAGCCATGAAACGCGAATCCGACTTGATTGACGTTTGGTTTGATTCCGGTGCGATGCCGTATGCACAATGGCATTATCCGTTTGAAAATAAAGCGATGATTGACAATAATGAGGCTTTTCCTGCCGATTTTATCGCTGAAGGCGTTGATCAAACGCGCGGATGGTTTTATACATTACACGCTATTGGAACCTTGGTTTTTGACAAAATCGCATACAAAAATGTAGTTTCCAACGGTTTGGTACTGGATAAAAATGGACAGAAAATGTCTAAACGCTTGGGCAATGCTGTTGATCCTTTTGAAACCTTAAGCGAATATGGTCCTGATGCAACCCGTTGGTACATGATTTCCAATGCAAATCCATGGGATAATTTAAAATTTGACATTGAAGGAGTAGCTGAAGTTCGCCGTAAGTTTTTCGGGACGCTATACAATACCTATTCATTCTTTGCTTTATATGCGAATATTGATGGGTTTACCAATCAAGAAGTTGAAGTTCCATTAAACGAACGACCTGAAATTGACCGTTGGATACTATCAGAGCTGCATACCTTAATTCAAACCGTAGACGAGGCCTATGCCGATTATGAACCGACTAAAGCAACACGTGCTATTGCAGATTTTGTCCAAGAAAATCTAAGTAATTGGTATGTCCGTTTGTGTCGTCGTCGTTTTTGGAAGGGGGAATATGGAACCGACAAAATTGCCGCCTATCAGACCCTGTATACGTGTCTGTTAACCGTTGCTAAATTATCGGCTCCTGTAGCACCTTTCTTTATGGATCAGTTGTACCGCGACTTGGTCAATGCAACGGGAACCCCTGAATTTACTAGCGTTCACTTGGCAAATTTTCCGGAATTTGTTGAAAAATTTGTTGATAAATCACTGGAACGTAAAATGTTAAAAGCACAGACTATTTCATCTCTGGTATTGTCCTTACGCAAAAAAGAGATGATTAAAGTGCGTCAACCTTTACAAAGAGTAATGATTCCAGTACTTGATCCGACATTTAAAGCCGAAATTGAAGCGGTTTCCGACTTAATTAAGTCGGAAGTTAATGTCAAAGAAGTAGAGTTACTAGATGATGTTGCAGGAGTGCTAGTAAAACAAATTAAACCGAATTTTAAGGCACTTGGCCCTCGATTTGGAAAAGACATGGGTCTGATTTCCAAAGCAATACAAAATTTCACTCCCGAGCAAATCAATTCGATTGAAAGTAAGGGAGAATTAGATATTGAAATATCCGGAAAAAGTATAACTTTAACATCCCAAGACGTAGAGATTTCCTCTCAAGATATCCCGGGTTGGTTGGTAGCTAATGCAAACGGCATTACTGTTGCATTAGACATCACCTTAACGGACGCATTAGTAGAAGAGGGAATTGCACGCGAATTGGTAAACCGTATCCAAAATATCCGTAAAGACTCCGGGTTTGAAGTAACCGACAAAATTAAAGTAGCGTTACAGCGCAACGGAGCTTTGGAAAAGGCTATTCGAAATAATGAAAAATATGTATGTTCGGAAACCTTAACCGAAGAATTAATTTTTATGGACGTATTGGCAAACGGTTCAGAAATTGAGTTCGATGATATAAAAACTAGAATATTAATCTCAAAATAGGAATAATTATGGTTGAAGAAAAATTGAGATATTCAGACGCTGATTTAGCGGAATTCAAAGAGATTATCTTAAAGAAAATTGAAAAAGCACAGACTGATCTTGAATTGATCAAAAGTGCGTATATGAATGATTTAAACAACGGAACAGACGACACTTCGCCTACATTTAAAGCATTTGAAGAAGGAAGTGAAACCATGAGTAAGGAAGCCAACTCACAATTGGCAATTCGTCAAGAGAAATTCATTCGCGATTTGAAAAACGCCTTGTTTCGTGTTGAAAACAAAACCTATGGTATCTGTAAAGTGACGGGGAAATTGATTTCCAAAGAACGCTTGAAAATCGTACCCCACGCTACCATGAGTATCGAAGCAAAAAACATGCAACGCTAAGTTGTTTATCGATTAGTAAACGCTCCTTTAAGGGGCGTTTTACTTAAAAAAACCTATTTTTGCCCACATAAAAATAATTCAAACCTCCATCAATAGCACAGCCGTATGAAATTAAGAAATGCAGCGCTAATCATTTTCCTTTTATTGGCCATTGACCAATTTTCTAAGCTATACATCAAAACCAATTTTATGCTTCAAGAAAAATATGATGTATTCAGTTGGTTTAAAATTTATTTTATCGAGAATGAAGGAATGGCATGGGGCACTGTAATTCCAGGGGCCTATGGAAAGTTAATCTTGACGGTATTTCGAATAGTAGCTGTAGGAGTTATCGCTTACTGGTTGTGGGATGCGATCAAAAAAAATAAAAACAATTTATTAATTACTGCCATCAGTTTAATTTTTGCTGGTGCACTTGGTAACATTGTAGATTCTGTTTTTTATGGAGTCGTTTTTGACGACAGTATAAACCATTTGGCTACTTTCTTTTCCGATCAACCCTACGGAACATTATTTCACGGTAAAGTTGTGGATATGTTTTATTTTCCGATTATTGAAAACTATAGTTTACCCTCATGGATTCCGTTAATCGGTGGCAAAGAATTTACCTTTTTTAATGCAGTTTTTAATATAGCCGATATGGCTATTTCAACAGGTGTAGGGATATTAATTGTGTTTAACAAACGCGCTTTTGCTCATACACCGGAACCTGCCAATGTGTCTATCAAATCTTGGGATGACGATCATCACGATGCACCTTCTCAAGAAAACGAATAAATTTCTTCCGGCGTTACACAATAATCCAATCGAACGTCTGCTTGAGTTGCATCTGAAATTTCGGAAACGGCATCAAATATGGATAAGCCAATTTTAATGGTGTCAGGACGACACTTCATTAAAAAGCGATCGTAGAACCCTTTCCCATAACCTACACGACATCCTTTTTTGTCAAACGCTAATAATGGTATAAAAACAACATCCAATTTGTTTTCGGGCACTAGCAAACCCTCAACGGGCTCGGGAATACCATAACTGTTTTTACGTAATTGGGTGTTTTCTGTAAGTAAATAATGGGTAAGAGTGCCCAACTCAAAATTGCTTTTTGAAATGACGACCTCTTTGTCTTTCCCTAAAAGAATAGGTAAAATAAACTCGGTCTGAACTTCTTTTTGTTCGGTAATCGTTAAAAACAAATGGTAATATACGTGCTCCCAAATGGGCATATTTACCAATTGATTTGCAATTTGTAAGCTTTTAAACGCTAGTTCTTCATCATTAAGCTCTTGGCGTTTTATTTTATACGCTTTTCGCAATTCCTTTTTTAACATCAATTATCACTTCAATTCATGTGTAAAGGTAATTAATGTAATGCTAATTTTTATCGCGTAAGTAGTAGCGTTTATTCAATACTGCTGAAATTAAAGCCAATAATTAAAAAAATTCAACTAAAAATGGAACTCAATCCTTTATGAGTTTTACCGGCGAAAATTAACGTATGGGGTTTTTTACTTTTGAATTTTAACAACAGGAGGTTAAAAATCATTCTTTGGAGTGTATTGCGGGTTTCTTCTGTGTATTTTTGTAAAAAAGATTTCGATGGCTGTGCCCACTGCATTAGAGTTGCAAATTCAAACGTTACCCGACAATCCTGGGGTATATCAATATTTTGATAGCGAAGGGAAAATTTTGTATGTGGGAAAAGCAAAGAATCTAAAAAAAAGGGTAGCCTCCTATTTTAACAAAGTGCATGATAATGCGAAAACCAATTTATTGGTTCGAAAAATCCATGAAATAAGACATATTGTAGTAGCCACAGAGGCCGATGCGTTATTGCTGGAAAATAATTTAATTAAAAAATTACAACCACGGTATAATGTATTATTGAAAGACGACAAGAGTTATCCATGGATTTGTATTAAACGCGAACCTTTTCCGCGCGTGTTTCCGACGCGAAAAATGATCAAAGACGGCTCAGATTACTATGGGCCTTATACCAATTTTAAAGTGGTTCAGGCTATTTTGGAAATGATTAAAGAGTTATATCCGTTACGCACCTGTTCATTAGATTTAAAACCTGCCAATATCAAAAGTGGTAAATTTAAGGTGTGTTTAGAATACCATATTGGCAATTGCAAAGGCCCCTGTGAAGGAATGGAATCAGAACAGCATTATTTGGAACAAGTTGCAGCTATCCGTGAAATATTAAAAGGGAATTTCAAAGACAGTTTGCGTGATTTCAAAAAGAAAATGCACGATTTTGCCACGGCGATGCATTTTGAAGAGGCCCAGAAAATGAAAGAAAAAATCGAGGCTTTAGAAAACTATCAAGCGCGATCTACGATAATAAATCCCAAGATTTCAAATATTGATGTATTTTCCATTGTTTCAGATGAAAGTATGGCTTTTGTCAATTTTTTACAAATCGCTCATGGTGCAATTGTGCGTTCACATACCTTAGAACTGAAAAAGAAATTGGATGAGTCCGATGAAGAATTATTGTTGCTTGCAGTGATTGAATTGCGCGAACGCTTTCATTTGACTTCTAAAGAAATTGTAGTGCCGTTTATGTTGGATTTAGGGGATAAAATTAAGGTCACCGTGCCACAATTAGGCGATAAAAAGCAAATTTTAGAGCTCTCCCAACGCAATGCAAAATACCAACGATTGGAACAATTAAAACAAATTCAGATTGTCGATCCAGAACGGCATACCAATCGAATTATGGCTCAAATGCAAAAAGATTTACGCCTATCGGTTGAGCCCCGACATATCGAATGTTTTGACAATTCAAATATCCAAGGAACCCATCCGGTTTCGGCATGTGTAGTATTTAAAGACGGAAAGCCCAGCAAAAAAGATTACCGCCATTTTAATGTCAAAACCGTTGAAGGGCCAAATGATTTTGCAACAATGGAAGAAGTAGTTTACCGGCGTTACAAAAGGTTGCTAGACGAACATCAACCCTTACCCCAATTAATTATCATTGACGGAGGCAAAGGGCAGTTATCAGCGGCATTAAAAAGTTTAGAGGAATTAAACTTACGGGGTAAAATCGCTATTATCGGCATTGCTAAACGTTTGGAAGAGTTGTTTTATCCAGGTGATTCAATTCCTTTATATTTGGATAAAAAATCAGAAACCTTAAAGGTTATCCAGCATTTGCGCAACGAAGCACACCGTTTTGGGATTACTTTCCATCGGGATAAACGAAGTAAATCGGCATTGCAATCAAGTATGGAGACCATTCCGGGTATAGGTGAAAAGACAATGCAAGCGTTACTAAAGTATTTTAAAAGTGTTAAAAGACTAAAAATTGCTTCCGAAAGTGAAATTTCTAACGTGATAGGACCTTCAAAAGCCAAAAAAATTTACGAATTTTACAAGGAAAATCAGAACTAACTCCAATTTGAAAGTAGTAGGTACATCCCGCGTTTATTTTAGAATTCCATTGGGGAGTTTATGGGCTTTATTCATTTGGTTTTTGCCTGGTTTGCTATTTGCACAAGAGGCTCCTAAGCGACCTAAAATCGGATTGGTATTGAGTGGCGGGGGTGCCAAAGGGTTTGCCCACATAGGTGTATTACGTGTTTTGGAAGAGACCGGTGTTAAAATTGATTATATCGGAGGAACCAGCATGGGCGCGGTTGTAGGGGGGTTATATGCAACGGGCTACAATGCCCAGCAAATCGATTCTATTTTTCACGATACAAATTTCAACGAACTTTTAAGTGATTTTATTCCGAGAAGTTCGAAGAGTTTTTACGAGAAGCGAAACGATGAAATGTATGCACTTACGT
>NZ_JAIXRZ010000073.1 GCF_027484945.1 Flavobacterium sp. | reverse complement strand
TGCGCCAAATTTGTTTTTTATTTTGATATAAAATTAAGGTGGGATAACCTTCTACTTTTAACGCTTCGGCCAATGCTGCATTGGCTTCTGCATCAATGCGTACCACCACCACTTCGGATTTCATTTCAGTGGCTATTTGGTCTAAAATCGGTTTTAATTTTTTACAGGGACCGCACCATGTGGTATAAAAATCGACTAATACTTTTTTATCGGTGTTCAAAATTTTATCCAAATCCGCTTGGGTCATTCCGCCCGATACCTGCGCATTGGCCAATCCTGCCGCGCGCCATTTTAGGTAACCTCCATCCAGTTCATAAATAGTCGTGAATCCCATGGATTGTAATTTTTGAGCGGCCTCACTACTGCGACTCCCCGCTAAACAATACACAAAAACAGGTTTGTCTTTAACTAAAGTTGTTACTCCTTTTTCAAAGGTTTCTGGTTCGTTCCAGTTGAGGTTTTGTGCATTTTCGAGGTGTCCCGATTCAAATTCTTCGGGGGTGCGCACATCGAGGACTTGTGCTTGTGGATTTGCTTGCAGCAATTCAGCAAATTGTCCAGCTTCTATTTTTTCATAGATGGATTCATCTGATGCCGATGTTGTTTCAGTGCTTGATTTATTTTGACACGAAAATAAACCTAAAAAGAGTAGGATAAGGGTTATAATTTTTGTTTTCATACGATACATTTTTACAAAAATAGCTACGTAAAGATAGCTATTCTGTAGGATTGATTACAAATGAAATAATTTATACGATTGTTGGGTGTTTTTTACAATTGTCTCGGTGCGCTCAGCATGGGTGTCAGAGATAAACAATTGTCCAAACTCTTCTTGATTAACCATTGCTATAAGTTGACCTACCCGACTTTCATCCAATTTATCAAAAATATCATCCAATACTAAAATTGGTTTTTCGCCACTTTGTTTTTTTACAAATTCAAATTGAGCCAACTTTAAAGCGATTAAAAACGATTTTTGTTGCCCTTGCGAGCCAAATTTTTTGATCGGATGTTCGTCAATCAAAAATGCTAAATCATCTTTATGAATTCCAGTCGAAGTATAGTGCAACTGTTTGTCTCGGTTTATACTATTGTTTAAAAGGTCCAACAAAGTAGCGGTAAATAAGTCGCTTTCATAATGTAATTGCACCTGTTCAGCCTGTCCAGTAATTTGTTGGTGGTGTTTTTGAAAAATAGGCGTAAATTCAGTGACAAAGGCTTGCCGTTTTTCGAATAAAGGTTGTCCCAAATTGGCTAGTTGTTCATTATACACGCTCAGTGTGTCATGGTCATAAGTAAAATTCAGCGCAAAATATTTTAAAAGCGCATTGCGTTGCCCTAAAACTTTTTGGTACTGTATGAGTTGGAATAAATATTCGGCATCCAGCTGCGAAATAACCGTATCCATAAACCGTCTACGTGTGTCACTACCTTCGGTAATCAAGTCGGAATCGGATGGAGAAATAATTACCAAGGGAATAAACCCAATGTGATCTGAAAATTTCTCATACAATTTGCCATTGCGTTTCAGGATTTTTTTTTGCCCTTTTTTTAAACTACAAACAATTTGTTCGGGTCGGTTATTTTTATCAAATTCACCTTCGATCATAAAGTACTCTGCTCCATGCCGAATATTTTGAAGTGCCAAGGGATTGAAGTAACTTTTACCGTAAGCGAGATGATAGATAGCATCGAGCACATTGGTTTTGCCCACGCCATTTTTACCAACGAAGCAATTGATCTTAGCGTCAAATTCGAAATTGACGTCTGTAAGGTTTTTGTAGTTCAATAAAGCGATACGTTTTAAAAACATTGCAGGACAAAGGGTTACCGAATTGGCCCAAAATGGAGTGCTATAATTTTGGGAGGTGCAAATTATTGAAAAATATCGAAAAAAAGCGCTTTTAAATTTGAATAAAAATTATATTTTTGCCCACACTAAATTCAATATAAATGGCGACATATAATAAAAGAGGTTATAAGGCCCCCAAAGAGAAAGATGAAAATGAAGGTAATGTTCCAATGGACAATCAATTCATTGAAGATACACCTAATGTGGATGCAAAAGATAGTACAACAGCGCGTGCTTTTGATGCTTTAGACCAAACGGCTTCCCGTACGGAAGAGTGGGTGGCGCGTAACCAAAAATTTATTTTAGGATTTATTGGAGGTGCTGCCTTACTAACAATCGGATATTTAATGTATCAAAAATTTATTGTGGAGCCCAATGAAATGCAAGCAACGGATGATTTGTTAGTAACCCAACAAAATTTTCAAGCGGCTGTAGATGCGCAAGATCCTAAAGTTCAGGATTCGTTATTTACTTTGGTTGTTAAAGGTGCTGAAGGAAAGCAAAGTGCGGTAGAGTTGGCGAGTCAGTATGCTGGGACAGATTCAGGAAATATTTCTAATTATTATGCGGGTATTGCTTACTTGAATTTGAAAAAGTACGATGATGCGATCAAATATTTAGAGCAATATAAAGGGAACGATACATTTACGGGAGCAATTGCCACAGGTGCAATAGGCGATGCGTATGCTCAGAAAAATGATAATGCAAAAGCATTGGAATATTATGAAAAAGCAGCGCGTACCAATACGAATGATTTTACAACACCTCGTTATTTATACAAAGCAGGTGTGATTTGTATGGAAATGGGTAAAAAAGCCGAAGCCGGTAATTT
>NZ_JAIXRZ010000026.1 GCF_027484945.1 Flavobacterium sp. | reverse complement strand
TTCTCTATTCTCTATTCTCTATTCTCTATTCTCTATTCTCTATTCTCTATTCTCTATTTTCAAATTGACTCATCGACACATCGACACATTAACTCATTAACACATTAAAAAAATGCCACTTCAAGTTTTGCCCCAATTAAACAAAAAAGTATCTTTGTAGTCTATGACACAAATCGCTTCGGATAACGCTAAAAATCAGGAGACCGTAAAGCATGTTTTTACGGCATATTTGGAATCCAACGGACACCGCAAAACTCCTGAACGCTATGCAATACTTCAAGAAATTTACGATAGTGAAGAACATTTTGACGTCGAAAATTTATACATCAAAATGAAAAATAAAAACTATCGTGTAAGTCGGGCAACGTTGTACAACACGATCGAACTTCTTCTCGATTGTGGCTTGGTACGGAAACATCAATTTGGACAAAACCAAGCGCATTATGAAAAATCATACTTTGATAAACAGCACGACCACATAATAATGACCGATACCGGTGAAGTAATTGAATTTTGTGATCCCCGAATTCAAACGATTAAAAAAACGATGGAAGAAATTTTTGGAATTGAAATACATAACCATTCCCTTTATTTCTATGCCAATAAAAAAGCATAATACAATACAACACAAACCACACAACAATGACTGTAGATTTACTGTTAGGATTACAATGGGGCGATGAAGGCAAAGGAAAAATTGTCGACGTTCTGACCTCAAAATACGATATTATTGCTCGATTTCAGGGCGGACCCAATGCTGGTCACACGCTAGAGTTTGACGGTATCAAACACGTTTTACGCACGATTCCTTCTGGAATTTTTCACCCTAATTCAATTAATATTATCGGAAACGGTGTTGTAATTGATCCCGTTGTTTTTCAAAAAGAATTGGAGGGCTTGGAACAATTCAATATGGATGTAAAAAGCAAATTATTCATCTCCCGTAAAGCGCATTTAATTTTACCAACACATCGTTTATTAGATGCAGCATCTGAAACAGCAAAAGGAAAAGCCAAAATCGGTTCGACCTTAAAAGGAATTGGTCCAACCTATATGGATAAAACCGGTCGTAACGGTATTCGTGTAGGAGATATCGAATTGGATGACTTCCAAGAGCGTTACCGTAATTTAGCCAACAAACACGAAGAAATGATTAAATTCTACGATGTGGCTATCCAGTATAATTTGGCTGAAATGGAAGCCGAATTCTTTGCTTCAATTGAAGTATTAAAACAACTAACCTTTATTGACAGCGAAGAATATTTAGTACAAGCGCAAAAGGCTGGGAAATCAATTTTGTGCGAAGGTGCGCAGGGCTCACTGTTAGATGTTGACTTTGGTACGTATCCCTTTGTAACTTCATCCAATACCACTGCTGCCGGAGCATGTACCGGTTTAGGTATTGCACCCAACAAAATCAAAGATGTTTATGGTATTTTTAAAGCCTATACAACGCGTGTTGGAAGCGGCCCTTTTCCGACGGAATTGTTTGATGAGGTTGGGGCTACAATGGCACGCGTCGGTAATGAATTTGGCTCTGTAACCGGTCGTCAACGTCGTTGTGGCTGGTTGGATTTAGTGGCCTTAAAGTATGCGATTCAAATTAATGGCGTAACCCAATTGATGATGATGAAAGGCGACGTGCTTTCTGGTTTTGAGTCATTGAAAGTGTGTACTGCCTATAATTATAAAGGTGCAACCATCCATCATTTACCTTATAACATTGAAGAGGAAAATGTAACGCCAATCTATACCGAATTCAAAGGTTGGAATGCCGATCTTACCGGTTTGACTACCTATGATAGTTTACCCCAAGAACTCAAAGACTACATCGCTTTTATCGAACAAGAAGTGGAAGTGCCGATTAAAGTGATTTCGGTTGGTCCCGATCGAAAACAAACCATAATGAGATAAATTAAAAACCCGCTTTTCATAAGCGGGTTTTGTTTTTTATAACTTTAAAATAAAGGATTCACTGCCTTCTAGTTTCAAATCTATAAATCCGAGGCCTTGTTTGACTTTTAATGGAAACGTCTTTCCATACAACACATCCTTTACAGGATAGTTCCCATCTTTTAGATGCCAAAGGTTAATCAATTCATTGGGTAGTTTCAAAGTATAGGTTTGGGAATGATTGGAATCAAAATTGGATACCACAATTAACTTTTCGGTATCCGACCAACGGGCAAATGCATATTGTTGACCATTGTATCCCGCTGTTTGAGCATTAACGGTATGTAAATCAAAGTAATTCCCCATCAAGGCCGAACTTTCAATACTGAAGTTCAATAAACGTTTATAGAAATCACGTAAAGCTTTTTCTTTTTCCGTCAACAAACCGCCATCAAATTTTCCGTGATTCATCCACCGTTGGTGGTTAGGAACTCCGATGTAATCAAAAATACTGGTACGAGAACGCTTACCAAAACCGGCATCTTCATTCCCAGGCTCACCCACTTCTTGACCAAAATACACCATAGTTGGCGATGAACTCAACGTAGTTGAAACCACCATTAATGGTTTACCTCGTTCACCCGAGCCTGCAAATTCTGGGCTAGCTAACCGCTGCTCATCGTGGTTGTCTAAAAAATGCAACATGTGGTAATCGATATCTTTATTACGATTACGTATAGTTATTAATCCGTCGGTTACTGTACGTCCTTGAATTACAGCTTTCAAATGATCATACGTTTCTACTTTATCGTACAAATAATCCATTTTCCCTTTAAAGATATAATTACGATACTCGTTTGGATTGTATACTTCAGCCAATAAAAAAGCATTGGGATTTTTCATTTTTATGGCTGAATTCATAAAACTCCAAAACTCTACAGGAACCATTTCTGCCATATCATACCGAAAACCATCAACCCCTTTTGCAAGCCAAAACTCTGCAATTTCACGAAACTTCCACCAGGAATTCGGAACGTCTTGGGTTTTCCAATATTCAAAATGTTCGGCTGCCATTTTTTTCTCAAAACCATCGGGCAATTCTGGAAAATCTTTTGATCCATCAGGACGAACCCCATAATTGACCTTAACCGTTTCATACCAATCATTACTATTGGGCTGGGGTTGTCGGGAACCATTACCGGTCCATTTGGCTGGGTTTTCATCAAATTTACCATCAATTAAAGGGTGTTTTTCACCGTTTAATGGTTTGTAATCGGTTGAAAAGGGTACTTGAAAAGGAACTCCTGGGATATAATAAAAGTTATTATTACGTGCGTATTCCTGAGTAACATCATCATCTACACCAAAATTTTTAACATAATCCGGATGGGAAATGCTGTGATAATTGCGGGCAATATGATTGGGCACAATATCAATTATAACTTGTAACCCCTTTTGGTGCGCTCGTTGAATAAGCGCTTCAAACTCTTCCATCCTACGGGATGGATCGACTGCCAAATCGGGGTTCACATTATAATAATCTTTAACAGCATAGGGGGAACCCGCGCGACCTTTAACCACATCGGGGTCATCATTGGAAATACCAAATTTAGTATAATCTGCAACTAAAGCATGGTGGGGCACACCGGTAAACCAAATGTGTGTTACACCCAAATCTTTAATTTCCTGCAAAGCCTTATCGGTAAAATCATTGAACTTTCCAACTCCATTTTCTTCTTTAGTACCCCAAGGCTTATTGGTTGTTTGGGTATTTCCAAAAAGACGTGTAAAAACTTGATAAACTACCTTTTTGTGTGCCATTGGGCTAGCAACCGTTTTCGATTGTCCTTGTGCAAACCCATGAAGGGTAAATACTAAAGCGCCAATAAGTAGTGTTTTTTTCATAATTTTAAGTTTTAAAGGCAAAAAACAAAGATAGAAATTAGAATTCGTTCCGTTACCATGATAAAAAAAACTTAATAGCGGATTCGGTAGGACTGATTTTCATAAATTTGCTAAAATTTTAAACCTTGAAATTTAGAACCTGTTTATTTCTAATCCTTTTTAGCACTTGTGCCACTCTGTTTTCCCAACGTCAACCGGGTAAAATTATTGTTGAAAATGCCGACTTTCAAGACATTAACCAATTTGAAATTCCCGATGCAGTTTTGCTTACAGGTAACGTACGCGTAAATCATGAAGGGGTAATTATGACGTGCAACAAAGCCTATTTTTTTCAAAAAGAAAATTACATAAAGGCATTTGGACAAGTGCAAATGGTTCAAGGAGATACATTATATTTAAATAGCAAGTATGCCGAATATAATGGTAATGTAAAAAAAGCCTATGCTACCGGTGATGTTGTTATGCGTTCTCCCGAATCGAGCTTAATTACAGATACGATTCATTTTGACCGAATGAAACAAGAAGCGTATTACCGCACCAAAGGATTAATTACCAATCGCGACAATACCCTAAAGAGCAATTCGGGCACCTATTATGTTAAAGAAAAAAAATACCGGTTTTTAACAGCAGTCGAACTGAAAAATCCGCAGTATGTAATCAAGTCCAATCACCTCGATTATTATACCAATTCTGGGCATTCTTATTTATTTGGACCTTCGACAATTACAGGAAAAGATAACTTTATATATACCGAAAACGGGTTCTACAACACCAAAAAAAATAGCGGGCATTTTCTCCGAAAATCGTATATCAAATACAAAGAACGACTGATAGAAGGTGATAGTTTGTATTTTGATCGAGCCCGTGAGTTTTCTTCGGGGACTCGAAATGTAAAAATTACCGATTCTATTAATAAAGCGATCGTTAAAGGCCATTATGCCGAAATTTTTAAAAAACAAGATTCCGTATTTATTACCAAACACGCTAGTGTTCGATACCAAATTGAAAACGACTCGATGTTTGTTCATGCTAAGAAAATTTTCTTAACAGGAAAAGCCGGTGAGCGCATCATTCGTGGTCAAAAAAATGTTCGCTTTTATAAAACCGATTTAAGCGGCAAGTGCGACTCGATTCATTCCGATCAAAAGTCGGCGCTAACAAAACTCATTGGACGTCCCATTTTATGGAATAATGAAAAACAGTTAACGGGAGATTTAATGCATTTAATTGGAAATAATACGACCGAAAAACTGGATTCGCTTAAAGTGTTAAACAACGCATTTATCATATCCAAAGATACGCTTGGCGCGGGTTTCAATCAGATTAAAGGAGTCAACTTGTATGGAAAATTTAGGGATAATAAACTCTATGAAGTCGATGTCGTTAAAAATAATGAAGTGATTTATTTTACCCGTAATGATCAGAACGAACTTATCGGTATCGAAAAATCAGCTTGTAGTCGGATTAACCTTTTGTTGGAAAACGGAAAAATAGAAACCATAACGTTTTTTAATAAAAACAATGGCACACTGTATCCTGAAAACGAATTTCCAGAAAATGTAAGAAAACTTCGGGGCTTTGTATGGCGTATTGATGAAAAAATAAAATCAAAAGAAGACATCTTTCCTGAAGAGGAAAAAGAAGCTGAAATCAAGATTCAAAGCGAATCGGAAAAAGAAAAAGCAAAGGTTGTCCAACCCATGCCGATTCGAAAGGAAACCTTGAATTACGATAAAAAAAACGTTTCAAAACCTAAAAAATAAAACCGACTTACGATGAGTAGTAAAGCGGACTTTTTTAAATACCAAGCACAAACCTCACCCTATCCTTTGGCGATGGAAGTTGCCTATGCTAAAGGAAGCTATATTTACGATACCCAAAATAAAAAATACCTTGACTTTGTAGCGGGGGTATCTGCCTGTTCACTTGGGCACCAACATCCTCGCGTAAATCAAGCAATTATTGACCAATTACACCGCTATTCGCATGTTATGGTGTATGGCGAATATGCACAACATCCGGCAACCCAATATTGTAAATTATTGGTACAAAACATGCATCCCTCATTAAACAAAGTATACCTGGTAAACTCTGGTACAGAAGCTACGGAAGGGGCTCTAAAATTAGTTCGCCGCGTTACAGGACGATCGCAATTAATCGCTTGCCATAATGCGTACCATGGCAACACTATGGGTTCGATGAGCGTCATGGGATTTGAAGAGCGCAAACAAATCTTTCGCCCATTGGTTCCCGATGTCGACTTTATCACATTTAACAACGAAGCGGATTTAGAAAAAATTACCACAAAAACTGCGGGGATTATTTTAGAGAGTATTCAAGGTGGTGCTGGATTTATCGAACCCCAGAATGATTTTCTAGCTAAAGTCAAACAACGCTGTGAAGCGGTAGGCGCATTGATGATAATCGATGAAATCCAACCGGGTTTTGGTCGAACCGGTAAATTGTTTGGCTATGAAAATTACAATGTTGTTCCTGATGTTGTCGTTATAGGAAAAGGAATGGCTGGCGGAATGCCGGTTGGCGGATTTATTGCCAATGAAAAATATATGGACTTGCTCAGTCATGACCCGAAACTAGGGCATATTACTACATTTGGTGGTCATCCTGTTATTGCTGCTGCCAGTTTAGCGACCCTACAAGTGGTTTTGGAACAAGATTATGCCCTTCAATCGATAGAAAAGGAAAAATTATTTCGCTCGTTATTAATTCATCCCTTAATCGAAGAAATTAGAGGACGAGGCTTAATGTTGGCCGCAATGACCGCAACACCCGAAATAACCAATCGCGCAATTCTAAAAGCACAAGACAAAGGTTTGATCTTATTTTGGCTCTTATTCGAAGGAAAAGCAATACGCATTACACCACCCCTAACTATTTCAGAAGAAGAAATTCGAGAAGGATGCGCAATCTTACTTGAAACGCTAGACGAACTCCTCGCTGAAGATAACCTTAATTAACCGTATCGGCTGTTAATTAAATTGTTTAAAACAAATCGTTACTTTTTACGTTTTCCGATAAGGTTTCAGTACCTTTAATAAACCAAACGTAAACCCATTTGCTATGTATTTGGATCACGAAGAAGAAAACCACAATTTATCACTCAATCGTTTTGAGTCGATGCTGAAAACAAACAAAGTGTTCTTCTTCGATTCGGAAGAATTTGAGGAAATCATTTTGTATTATCTCGATATGGGCAAAACCAATTTAGCCAAAAAAGCGCTTAAATTGGGATTGGACCAGCATCCAAAATCGACCGGATTAAAATTGGTTCAAGTTGAAATGCTTGTTTATGAAGACAAATTGGACGCTGCTGAAAAATTGTTAAACGAATTGTATGCAATAGAGCCTCATAATGAAGAAATTTTCATTCAACGGGCTAGTATTTATTCCAAACGTGACAACCACGAGAAAGCCGTAGCATGTTTGCAGGAAGCTTTAAATTATACCGATGATTTTGCCGATGTCTACAACTTAATGGGGATGGAATATCTTTTCATGGATAATTTAGAAGCTGCTAAAGAAAGTTTTATTAAATGCCTCGAAGAAGATTTCCTAGATCAATCTGCTCTTTATAATGTAGTTTATTGTTTTGAATTTTTGGATCAAAACAAAGCGGCCGTCGATTATTTAAAAACATATATTGAGCGTAATCCGTATAGTGAAATCGCTTGGCACCAATCGGGTCGTTTGTATTATGGATTAAAAGATTATGAAAATGCTGTTCGTGCTTTTGAATTTGCCACCTATATAGATGACACCTTTGTGGGAGCATTTATGGAAAAAGGGAAAGCATTGGAGCGACTAAAACGCTATGAAGAAGCCATTGCGTGTTATAACCAAACCATAGCTTTAGATGATCCAACCTCCTATGCCTTGTTGCGTATCGGGAAATGTTATGAAAAGTTAGGAAACCGCGCAGAGGCAATGAAGTATTTCAACCAAACAGTTCATGAAGACCCCCTTTTGGACAAGGGTTGGATTGCAATAACTGATTTTTACATACGCGAAAAAAACTTCCAAAAAGCTTTGTTTCATGTCAACAAAGCACTTGCTATTGACGATCAAAATCCTGGATATTGGAAACGATATGCAACCATTAACGAGGCAATGAACTTTTTTGAAGAGGCGGAATACGGTTACCGTAAAGCCGTCGAGTTGGGTGATTTTGAATTGGATACTTGGTTGTTTTGGGTTGGTATTTTACAGTACTTAGGTGAATATGAGCATGCCGTGCATACCCTTTTGCAAGCATCAGAATATTATCCTGAAGAGCAAGAAATTGAGTACCGATTAGCCGGTTTGTATTTTATCCAAAATTTAAGCGAAAAAGGTTTATTTCATTTGGCCAACGGATTGCGCTTGAATTATCAAAATCATACACTTATTGCTACATTATTCCCATCGATTTGGGAGCAAACTGAGGTCCAAAATTATATTTCGAAGTTTGAAAAATAATGGCAAATACTCCCAAAAATCGTTTTGGATTAATTGGTCGAAACATTGACTATTCGTTTTCTCGGACCTATTTCAGCCAAAAGTTTGAAGCCGAAAATGATAATGGGTGTATTTATGAAAATTTCGATCTTAAAGATATCACTGCTTTTCCTGAAATTTTAGCAAAATATCCCGATATAAAAGGGTTAAATGTAACGACTCCCTACAAAGAATCGATCATTCCTTATTTGGATGAATTATCAAAAAATGCTCAAGAAATTGGTGCCGTCAATGTAATTCGTTTTAAAAAAAATGGGCAATTAAAAGGATATAATTCTGACTGGTACGGATTTAACACAGCAGTGAAGCCTTTGCTGCAATCCCACCACAAAAAAGCATTACTTGTTGGAACAGGCGGAGCTGCCAAAGCAATCGCTTACGGGTTAAAACAGCTCGGAATTACGGCTACTTTTGTTTCCAGAACAAATCAAGTCAATTGTATTCATTATGAAGAATTAGAGCCTTCAATTTTTGAATCCCACACACTTATTGTCAATTGCACGCCTTTAGGAACTTTCCCAAATATAGAAGCTTTCCCACCGCTTCCCTATCATTTATTCACACCACAGCACTTGGCCTTTGATTTAATTTATAATCCCGAAAAATCTGCATTTTTACAACAAGCCGAATCCCAAGGTGCCGTAGTCAAAAATGGTTATTCAATGTTGGTTTTTCAAGCTGAAAAAGCATGGGAAATTTGGAATAAATAGAACAGAAAAATAGTTGATGTCCATTAATTAAAATAGTAATGCCGCTACAAAGCATTATTTTCTTTTGAACTTTGCCTTTGGTTTAGTATCTTTCGCCCTTAATTAGTATATAACTTCACAACACAAGCGAATGTCTGAAGAATTGAATGATAACCTGATGCCAGAACAAAACGGCTCAGACGGAATGGAAAATCAAACCGAAGATAACCCACAAAATACTGAGGTACAGGAAACGGTTACGCCGGAAATAGATCAAGAAAACCCGGTACCCGATACCGAAGTTGAAGTTTCTTTAACTGCTGAAAATCCAGTTGAGACAGAAGTGCTTTCGGGTGAAACGATTGAAGCGAATGCTCCAATTGAAGTCACTGCTCAAGAAGCAGCCGTAAATGCAATTGCCGATGTCAATGCCGAAGAAAGTGAAGATGTGACCTTGAAGGGCCGTCATGATATTCCGATGCAAGATTATGACACCTTGTCAATGGAACAATTGGTTGCACAATTGGAATCATTGGTTCAAGTAGAACACATTATGTCGGTAAATGAACATGTTGAAGAAGTGCGCAAATCATTTTTGGCTAAATTTCATCATTTTATCGATGAAAAGCGTGACGAATTCTATGCTGAAAATCCCGATTCGACAGAAGACTTTCAGTATGATTTTCCATTAAAAAAACGCTTTGACCTGTTATATAATCAATTCAGAGATTTAAAAACCAAACACTTTAAATCGCTTCAAAATGCGTTAAAATTAAATCTCGAGAAACGAGAAGCTTTGGTTGAAGAATTGAAACATGTAGTTGCCAATTCATCGGGTAACATAGCGCAAGCCCTTAAACAATTAAATGATATTCGCGAACGCTGGAAAAATGCAGGACCAATTCCCAAAGACAAATACAATCACGTATGGAATAACTATCATTTCCATTTGGAAAATTTTTATGATGTTCTCCATTTGGACCGTGAAGCTCGTGATTTGGAATTTAAAAATAATTTAGATCAAAAACAACGAATCATAGCACGGGTGCAAGCACTATTAGACGAAACCGATATCAATAAGGCATTTCGTGAATTGCAAGACTTACACCGCATTTGGAAAGAAGAAATTGGACCAGTTTCGAAAGAAGTTCGTGAGGAGCTGTGGCAACAATTTAGTGCATTAACAAAACAAATGCATGATAAACGGGAATCATTAGCCGAAAGTTTCCGAATTCAAGAAACAGAAAATTTACAGAAAAAGCAAGCTATTATTGCACAATTAGAACAATTGGCAACAGAAAAAGTGAATACGCATGCTTTATGGATAAATCAAATTGCCAAAGTTGAATCGTTGCGCAATGCATTCTTTGCAGCAGGAAAAGTTCCGGCAGAACTCAATGAAGCGACCTGGGCTGCATTTAAACTGGCCGTACGTAATTTTAATGTTCTTAAAAATTCATTTTATAAAGACATCAAACGCGACCAAAGCGATAATTTAAGTCGTAAACAAGCCTTAGTAGTAAAAGCCAATGAATTAAAAAATTCAGAGGACTTTGAGAAAGCCACTATGATAATGAAACAAATTCAAGAGGAATGGAAAGCGATTGGCCATGTACCACGTAAATTTTCAGATTCGCTTTGGAAAGAATTCAAAGAAGCTTGCAATCTCTATTTTGAACGTTTAAAGGACAGTAAAAAAGAAGAAAATGCGGTTGAAATAGAAGCATTTAACCAAAAGAAAGCCTATTTGGAACAATTGCGAACCTTTGAATTATCGGGTGAACATAAATCAGACCTCGAAGCGATAAAAGCACATATAGATAACTGGAAAGGATTGGGTAAAGTTCCTTTTAATCGCCGTCATATTGAAGGTAAATTCAATAAAATCTTAGATGCCTTATTTGAAAAATTGAGCACGAGTAAAAAAGAAGGTGAAATGAACCGTTTTACGAGTAAATTGGATACGTTTGTTGGAGATGATCGTCGCAAATTGGATAATGAAAAGTTATTTATAATGCGAAAGATTGATGAAGTACAACAAGAAATCTTTCAGTTGGAAAACAATATTCAATTTTTTCAAAATTCCAAAAACAACCCGATTGTCAATGAAGTAAAGAAAAGCATCGAACGACACAAAGGAGAGTTGGCAACATGGAAAGATAAACTAAAACACATCAATACTTTGATCAAACAAAATAAAGAGTCCGCTGAATAGCGGATTTTTTTTGCATGACAAATATCATTTTACAGCTAGTAACAGTGCTATACATTTGGGTAAAAATAGTGTTACTCATGCAACCTTCACGCATTCAAAAATACAATGTTCCGGGACCAAGATACACGAGTTATCCAACCGTCCCCTATTAGGTTGAATGTAATTTTAGAATCCAATTATGAAAAAACACTCTGAAATCTTATTTTTAATAACTTTTTAAAATTGAAACTCCTATTCTATTCATTTTTTCTCAAAAATAAATAATATACAGGAACTCCTAATGCTACAATACCCAATCCAAGTCCCGTATTACGGGTATCATAAATTAATAAAGCAAAACAAATGAGTGCTGTAATTACCATATATATCATGGGAACAAACGGATAACCAAAGGCCTTGTAGGGTCGTTCTGCATTGGGTTCTCGTTTACGTAAAATAAAGAGGCCACCAATCGTGAGTATATAAAACAGTAACGATGCAAAAGTAGCATAGGTTAATAAATCGCCATATTTACCCGTAAGACAAAGTACCGAAGCCCATATTCCTTGCACCCACAATGCACGAGCGGGCACATCTTTATTATTGAGTTCAGCTGCTTTTTTGAAAAACAAACCATCTTGCGCCATAGCGTAAAACAGACGCCCTCCACTTAAAATTAAACCACTATTGCAACCAAAAGTCGACACCATTATGAGTCCGGCCATTACCAATACTCCAACATTACCCATAATTACGCTTGCCGCTGCTGCCCCAACACGATCTTCGGCAGCAAACATAATTCCGCGCTCCATTACTGTGGTGCCATCGGGTGATCCATTTAAAGGCAATAAAGATAAATAGGCCACATTCGCAAGCAAATAAATTATAGTCACAATCAACGTCCCTAAAAATAAACTTCGGGGGATGTTGCGCTTGGGGTCTTTAATTTCACCCGCAATAAAAGTTACATTATTCCATGCATCACTTGAAAACAAAGGATTGATAATGGTTGCACCCATTACACCTAGTAATGCTACACCACTTAAGAGGGAAATTTCAAGCGTTCCTTCGTGATTGATCGTTTTTTTTGCTTCCCAAACGTTGGTAAAATTTTGAGCCAAAACCTCCGATTGTAAGCCTACATATAAGCCTAAAATAATCAATGCAAACAAGGCAAGGAGTTTTGCCGAAGTAAACACCAGTTGGATAAACTTTCCATTTTGAACTCCACGAGTATTAATATAGGTGAGCAAAAGAATACTCCCGATTGCCAATAGTTGTTTATTGGTGAATACAAACGTATCGATTGTAAGTAGATTATTTTCTAAAACTGGAAAAAACACAGCGGTATAATTGGCAAATGCCACTGCAACGGCAGCAATAACTCCGGTTTGAATTACAGTAAATACCGTCCACCCGTAAAGGAAGGAAATGAGTTTACCATAGGCGCGTTGAATATAAACAAACTGCCCTCCTGCATTTGGCATCATTCCCGCTAATTCACCATAACTAAGCGCAGCGGACATGGTTAAGAGTCCGGTAATCAACCACAAAACCAAAATCCAAGCCGCCGAACCCACGTCACGTGCCATAGCAGAAGTGACCAAAAAAATACCAGATCCAATCATCGATCCTGCTACCAAACTAGTCGCATCAATAAGACCAAGTGTACGTTTTAATTCGTTTTTTTCCATAGTAGTTGTTTGAGTTTAGACTTTGGACTTTAGACTTTAGTCGTTGGACTTTAGACTTTAGTCGTTAGTCATTGTTTATTAATATTATCAAATTATCAAACCTGCCGGCAGGCAGGCAGGTATTCAAATTATTAAAGCTTCTTCGCCTCATTCCAATACACATCCATTTCTGCTAGAGTCATATCGGCTAAAGATTTTCCCATTTCATTTACCTTTTGTTCAAGGTATTGAAAGCGCTTGATGAATTTTTTGTTCGTTCGCTCCAACGCATCTTCAGGATTAACTTTTATGAATCGGGCATAGTTTATCATAGAAAACAAAACATCTCCAAACTCGGACTCGATACGATCGTGGTTTCCGGAAACAACTTCTTCGTTTAACTCCTGTAGTTCCTCTTGTACTTTTTCCCAAACTTGTTCGGGAACTTCCCAATCAAAGCCTACGCCTTTAACTTTATCTTGGATACGACTTGCTTTTACCATCGCTGGCAAACCATTAGGAACACCTTCTAAAACCGATTGTTTGCCTTCTTTTAATTTTAATTTTTCCCAATTTTGCTTCACCTCTTCCTCATCGGCCACAACAACATCACCATAAATATGCGGGTGACGGTGTATTAATTTATCACTGATTTCATTTGCCACATCAGCAATATCAAATGCTTCTTTTTCGCTGCCTATTTTTGCATAGAATACAATATGCAGAAGCAAGTCGCCCAACTCTTTTTTGACTTCATCAAGATTATTATTCAAAATCGCATCGCCTAATTCATAGGTTTCTTCAATGGTTAAATGACGTAATGATTGTAAGGTTTGCTTTTTATCCCAGGGACATTTTTCGCGTAATTCGTCCATTATATCGAGTAATCGATTAAAAGCTTGAAGTTGCGTTTCGCGCGTATTCATAGAAATCGTTTTGGGTAAATATAAACAATCCCGACCATAAATATGATCGGGATAAATGCTATTTGATTTTTTTCTTAAAATTTATTCGCTTTTCTTAGCGGGCTTCTTTTTTGCCTTAACTTCTTCTACAACATGGTCTTTAATTTCAGCGGCGTTTTCAATTATAGGTTCTTCTTTTGAAACCATGCCTTTCGCTTGTAAAATATTATACCAATTTAAAACCTTTTTAATATCTGAAGCATATACGCGGTCTTGGTCATAATCGGGTAATACCGTTTGAAAATAGGCAATCAACTCGGCATTATCCGCTTTATGAGAAAGGGCTGGACCTTCATTTTCTTTTTGGGCTATGGCACGCATCACCTCAACTAATGGCTTTTCTTCCGTAAAAGTATACATCGAAATTTCAGACAATAAACTAACATTACTACGCATTCCAACGGTAATCTTTTTACCATCCAATAACGATTCTGCTACAAAGCCTGAACGGGTTTGTATTTTTAATTCAAATAATCCGGGTTTACCAGAAATGGCTAATATTTTATCAATTTTCATTTGATTTATTGTTTTCGGTGGCAAATATATTTATTTGTTTGAATTAACGTCCTTTTTTATTATAAAATCTCATTCGGTAATCAGGGCGCGCTTTTCCATCCATAATATTTTGAAGTTTTTTCTTTAGTAAGGTGCGTTTAAGCATTGCAATTTTATCGGTAAATAAAATTCCTTCAATATGATCATATTCATGCTGGATTACCCTAGCGATTAGACCATCATAAACTTCCGTTTTCTTTACAAAATTCTCATCGTAATATTCAATCGTAATTCGCTCTTTACGATAGACATCTTCCCGAACATCGGGAATACTCAAACAACCTTCATTAAATCCCCATTCTTCCCCTTCTTCATTCAAAAGAACTGCATTAATAAAGGTTTTTTTAAATCCTTTTAACTGTTCTCTTTCTGCTGAATCAATCACATCTCCATCCGCAAATGGCTCAGTATCAATCACAAACAAACGAATCGCCAAACCTATTTGTGGGGCAGCCAAGCCCACACCATAAGCATTGTACATGGTGTTATACATATCCGCAATTAACGCTTTCAATTGGGGATATTCCGGTGAAATAGCCTCACTAACTTTTCGTAAAACTGGATCGCCGTAACCTACAATAGGTAAAATCATGAGTGAAGTTTTAAATTATAACGCAAAAATAGTACATTTTTACCTTTTGAAAAGGGATTATATCATTTTACGGGTAAGATAATCCTGCAATAAAATAGTCGCAGCAATCTCATCGATGAGTCCTTTATTTTGTCTTTGTTTTTTTTTAAGGCCACTATCAATAAGCGTTTGAAAAGCCATTTTGGAAGTAAACCGTTCGTCAACACGTTCGACTAGGATCTCAGGAAATTGCTTTTGAAAACGGGCTACAAAATCATTGATTAGTGGTGCGCTTTCCGAAGGCAAACCGTTCATTTGTTTGGGTTCACCAACCAAAACCTTACTCACATTTTCAGTCGTAAAATAAGCACTTAAAAAAGGGAGTAATTCTGACGTTGCAACCGTTGTCAATCCTGAAGCTATTAGTTGTAGCTCATCAGTTACGGCAATACCCGTGCGCTTTATTCCGTAGTCTATAGCTAATAGTCGTGGCATATGTCAAATGTACAAATTATTTTACCTAATGGTAATGGTAACCTTTTAAAATATTCTTTAACAAAGGACTAATTATTTAACAATGGTTATCCCAATTGGAACGATTATATTTGTTGTATGACACTACAAAACCATCTAATTTACGTTGCATTTGGAGGTCGGGATTATCAAAATGAAATCCTTTGGTCGATATTTTCATTGTATCAAATTCAAATCAAACCCGATTGTAACGTCCATATTTTTACTGATGACCTAGCGTATTTACAATCACAAGTCCCACAAGAAATCCTACTTCATGAATTAACACCCAACCAAATTTCAATTTGGAAAGGAGCCGATAATTATCCCTATCGTGTAAAAATTAAAGTCCTTCAAGAATGCTTGCGCTTGTATTCGGGGCAATTCCTATATGTCGATAGCGATGTTGTATTTCGACAACCTTTGCAGCCTTTATTTAAAGCAATTGCAGATGGAGCGGTCTTTATGGATACCAACGAGGGGCCGCTGTATGCTAACTCGGGTGGAATTGCAACAAAAATGAAAAAGTTACTTCGCCAACAACAGCAATTTACGCTTCCAAATGGTGAAATAATTGGTTTGAATGAGCAGTTTGAAGTTTGGAATTCTGGCTGTATCGGGATTACGAATATTCACCTTCCCCAACTCCAACGTGCAGAAGTCCTAATGGATGTTTTATATGCAAGGTATCCATTATTTAGTATGGAACAAATTGCGGTAACCAAAGCTTTTGCTGACCAACAACTCCAAGAAGCAAAATCGATGATTCACCATTATTGGTATTACAAAGAGTTCCGATTGGTAATTAGGGACTTTCTCGCCTACTATTCTTCTTGGGATCATCGCCTCCAACACGCGCCAAAATGGAATCCTTGGATACTGTCTAAAGAAAAAAGAGCCTACAAAAAAATGGGATTTTGGGAAAGGACCTTGAAAAAAATTAGCCGTGGTTATCGATGGAAAAACCCGCACTTTATGCCATAAAAACAAACAAACCTTTATCTTTGTCATTCAATTTTAGCACATGAAAGAATTACAACAAACTATAGAAAATGCGTGGTCAAACCGCGAATTATTAAAAGAAGAAGCTACTCAAAATGCCATTCGTGAAGTCATCAACCAATTGGATGCTGGAACCTTACGTGTAGCACAACCCAACGAAACCGGTTGGCAAGTGAACGAATGGGTAAAAAAAGCCGTAGTGCTGTACTTCCCTATTCAAAAAATGGAAACCTTTGAAGTGGGTATTTTTGAATACCATGATAAAATTCCACTCAAACGGGGCTATGCCGAAAAAGGCATTCGTGTAGTCCCACATGCAGTTGCACGTCATGGGGCCTATATTTCGAAAGGTGTGATTTTAATGCCAAGTTATGTCAATATCGGAGCTTATGTTGATGAAGGAACAATGGTAGATACTTGGGCAACCGTAGGGAGCTGCGCACAAATCGGAAAAGAGGTACATTTAAGTGGAGGTGTTGGAATTGGTGGCGTACTCGAACCGTTACAAGCGGCACCCGTAATTATTGAAGACGGAGCTTTTATTGGCTCACGTTGTATTGTTGTAGAAGGCGTTCGTGTTGAAAAAGAAGCGGTTTTGGGGGCTAATGTCTGTTTGACCGCCTCTACAAAAATTATTGATGTTACAGGCAGCGAACCGGTAGAATATAAAGGGGTTGTACCCGCACGATCAGTAGTCATTCCAGGCAGTTACACCAAAACATTTGGAGCAGGAAGCTATCAAGTGCCTTGTGCCCTAATTATCGGTAAACGCAAACCTTCAACCGACTTAAAAACATCGTTAAATGATGCGTTACGGGAATATGATGTAGCCGTGTAAGAGGCTTCACGTTTCCTATTTCAAATTTCGCATAAATATTGGATTTCGATCAATGAGTCGATCGTTAAAATTTACTGGTATTTATAGAATATAAAGCGTTGAAAGCATTACAATTAGTTAACACAAAAGATAAGACAATTGTTGATGCAAAAGTAGCGTAACCAAAAACTAACACTATGCTTAAATCCTATTCACCTGACGAAATTCTTTTCTGCTTTGCATTAGCTTCTGAAGCAGCTGATGTTTTTGATGGGCAAAACATTCTTTTTACGGGTATTGGAAAAGTACAAGCTACGTATGCACTTTCCAAAATATTGGGTTCTCAACGGCCAAAATTAATCATCAACCTGGGATCGGCAGGTAGCTCCCATTTCCCTAAAGGTACCGTAGTAAACTGCAGACAGTTTGTGCAACGTGATATGGATGTGCGCGGCCTTGGATTTGAGCAGTATGAAACCCCATTATCGGGTATTCCTTCTGTATTGGAATATGGTGAAATTTTTGATGGATTACCTCAAGCCGTATGTGGTACCGGCGATAGTTTTGAAATGGAACAGGGCAACACAAGTTATACCGTTGTTGACATGGAAGCTTATGCGCTCGCCTATATCGCACAACAAGAAAAAATCCCATTTCTTTGTCTTAAATATATTTCTGATGGCGCCGATGATAATGCTGCCGATGACTGGTCGGAACAAGTTCATAAAGCGGCAGAAGCCTACGGGAAGTTGTTGTTATGAAGTACAAGTTTTGAATTATAAATTATAAGTGGCTTATTTCGATCCTGCAAGGCTGAAATATTGCACTATTACAAAATTGAAACCATAAGTCTGTAGTCGCTTTCTAAAGACTAAAGTCTAAAGTCTTAGAACAGATCACTGCTTACTGCCCACTGAACACTGCCTTCTGCCCACTGAAAACTACCCTACTTCCTCAACTTTCGTTTTAACCACTTCTTTTTGTTGATTTTACGCTTAAAATCTTGGGAGGTTTGCCATAATATTGGCCACAATTCAGATTCAGATATTCCACTCAAACGGGCATAGGTTGCCGCTACCGTTTGCAACATGGTTTTTGACAACCACATTTTCTTGAAATTATCCATGCGTTGCAGAATGTTCATGGGTTCGAACCGCATTCGATTCAAATCAATCAAGTAAAAGTAATAGCGCCCATCTCCAACTTCTTTAATCAAGGTATTTCCGGGAGAATGATCTAAAAAATTAATGTTTGCCTCGTGCATTTTAAACGTAAATTCAGTAAACTGCTCGATAATCACTTTACGGTTGGGAAACAAAGGATCATGAATGAGTTCACGAATTGTAAAATCGTAGTCTATATGCTGGCAAAAATAAAAACTATCGCCCAACAAACCCAAAGCCTTACGTTCTTCGATATAACCGATAGGAAAAGGAGTTAGAATACCGTGTTGTTGCAAATACAGCGCATAATCAAAGGAGCGTTTGGCCTTACTTTGACGGAACCACGAATAAATGATTGATTTAAAAAAGCCTGGCGTTTTAAAGAATTTAATACTTACCGTTTCATTATTTAACTCGTTGGTTTTAATTGAATTACGCGCACCTTTCACGATTAACGTTCCCGATTGCTCAAAGTGAACAGCCAAGTTTTCCAGAGCGGTTTGTTGCGGAGCATATTTTGGATGCAGAATCGTTGGCACAGGCAAGTTTTAAGTTGGGTAAATGTATAAAAAATTGTACTTTGCAGCAAGATTTTCTCCTATGCAAAAGATTCTAATCATTCAAAACAAACGTATCGGTGATGTATTGATCGCTTCGGTAATTGCCAACAACTTTAAACGCAAATTCCCCGATAGTGAAGTACATTTTATGGCTTACGGCTTCACCACAGGGGTTTTGGAACAGAATCCGAACATTGATAAAATTATTCCGATACAGGAAAAAGAATTGAAAAAACTACCCAACCTCATCCGTTTTATCCGATGGGTGCGTCAGCAAAAGTACGACATCATCTTTGATCCTTATTCCAAAACCCAAAGCCGTTTAATTTGTAAATTTTCAGGGGCAAAAATGACAATTGGTCATAAATCAAGAAAAAAATTCGGAAATTGGAACTACTATACCCATCCCACAGAAGGTCTTGAAACATCGGATAAATTTTGTGGGAAAGCTATTGAAGATCGGGTTCATTTAATTGAATTTGCTGGTGATTTTGAGCCTATTGATTATGCACCAAAATTGTTTTTATCAGAAGCTGAGAAAAAGGAAGATTGGCTAAGACCCTACAAAGATAAAAAGGTGATTGTGCTCGGTATTTTAGGTAGTACCCCGCAAAAATCAATGCCCTACGACTATGTAGCACAGGTTTGTGATTACATTTCACAGCACTTTGATGTTTATCTCCTTTTTAATTATTCACCCCATCAAAAAGAAGAGGCGCAAAAAATTTTAGCCCTTTGTGAATTTAAAGACCGGATCATCTTAGATATTTATGCACCATCCATTCGGGATTTTATCAAACTTATGGCACAATGTGATGTTTTAGTGGCCAATGAAGGCGGGTCAGTCCATATCGCCAAAGCGTTAAACAAACCAACGTTTACACTATTTTCTCCCTACGTAAGCAAAGATCATTGGGCTAGTTTTGAAGATGGTATAATGCACACCTCTGTGCATTTACGAGAAGACAAACCCGAACTGTATGGTTCGTTTTCGTATGAAGAACGGAAAAAAATCGAAGCCGATCCAACAAAATTGTACCGTGAACACAACCCCACTTTGTATTTGGATCGATTACACGCATTTCTAAAGCACCATTTGGGCTAAGTTTAGGACGTGAATTTTTCCTTGTACCAGGCGACTTGTAGCTCCAATCCTTGTCGCAATGACGTTTTGGGATTATAATCCAGTAGTTGACGGGCTTTATCGATGACAGCTGCCGTTCGCTGTTGGTCCCCTTTTCGAGCCGGAAACTGTTGAACAATCAAGGATTTACCTAAAATCGCTTCAACTGCTTTAATGCCTTCTTCTGTTGTATTGACCTCCTCGGTACCTAAATTAATTATTTCGCCGTTTACACGTGATTCACGACCAATTATTGCGGCTAAACCTTCCACAATATCACCAACGTAGGTAAAACTGCGCTCGTGTCGTAAACTGCCTTCAAACAATGGAAAAGGTTGGTTGTGGATTAGATTTTCAATTAATTTGGTGTACAATTTCTCTGGACGTTCACGAGGCCCATAGACTGAATACAAGCGAATTGAACAAGCATTTAATTTACCTGTACGATGAAGACCTAAAACCAATTGTTCTGCAGCCAATTTAGTCACCCCATAAAAAGAAACAGGTTGTGCTGGAACACACTCATCTACAGTTGCTTCAAGGCCATAAACAGAGGAAGTCGCAATATTTACAAATGATTTTAAATCAGAATTATAGGTAAGAACCGCTTCTAATAAATTTTGCGTTGCTTTGATATTGTTAACCATGTAATCATCTAATGTGGTATCGGCAGAAATACCCGGTTGGGCAGCCAAATGATAAATAAAATCATACGGTTGGAGAAATACTTCTTTTAAATCGGCATTTAAATCAACCTTAAAAATTGGAATTCCTTTGGCTTGAAGATCAGATGCATTGCGTAATTTCAGGTCGGGACTGTAATAATCATTAAAATTATCAATTCCATACACTTCATGACCTAATGCCTGAAGCTTTTCACACAAATGGGAAGCAATAAATCCCGCAGCACCGGTGACTAAAATTCGCATAACCTGATTATTTTTTTATACCAAAGGGAGTCCACTTGATTTTTTTAGCCCTAACTTCCTTACGAATTGCCAAATTAGCCGCAAGTGATTCTGGGGTTTTATAACCTCGGGGGTGATCCAAATGCAATACTACAGCTTTGTGGCGAATTTGTTTTCCTTTCACACCAAAATTTTCAAGGCGTTCGCCAAATTCACGATCCGGACCACCATATTTCATTCGCTCATCATAGCCGTTAATGGCAATCATGTCTTCGCGAAAACCAGAAGAATTACAATTATTAAACGAAGGTGTTGTGGGCGAAATAAAATCCAATAATTTAGCTATAATCGGATTAGCCCCCAACTTTAACGTATTGGAAAAACCGAGTTTGTCAATAGATTTCAGCCAACTTACGTTGAAACAATTTTGGTTTACAATATCTTGTTCAGAAATGTGTTTACTAGTTTTCATCGTCAGTTTGCAATAACCTCCTGACAAGAAGCGACCACGCTCAGCTTCAAGCGCATGAATTTCAACAAAGTCATGTCGCGGAATACAATCGCCATCGGTCATAATTATATATTCATGATGCGCTTCCATTATTGCAACATTTAAAATTTCCTGACGGCGATACCCTAGGTCATCATGCCATAAATGGCGCATCGGAACAGGATAAGCCGCAGCATAGCGATCAATTAACTCTTTTGTTGATTGACGCGATCCATCATCGGCAATAATTAATTCAAAATCCGTATAGGTTTGGTGTTGGTAACCAATCAAAACTTTTTCCAACCATTCTTCAGCATTGTATGTACTCACCACTACTGAAATTTTTAGGTTTTTATCTTTTGATGTTGCCATGAGAAACGTATTATTTTTAACAGACTTCTTTTTTAATGTCCCTAAATTACGATAAAATCGATCGCGCGAATACTGATCATCCCATTGACCCAATGCAGCTAATGACAGAAAATCTGCTTTCCATAGGGATGCATTGGAGAAATTAAACTCCAAACAAGGAAGTATTCGATCTAAAATTCCCGACCATATTCCCGGTTGTAACGGGCGAAATCCAAAAACACTTGAATATAGTCCCTGTTGTTGAAGAAAACGTTTATTAAAACAAGCACCCGATTCAATGTAATTGGGATTTAATTGATCCCAAATCGTGGATTGAATAAAAAAACGGGACCCTGTTAAATAATAGCCTTCTTCCCTATTTTTAATATGTTCTTCAACAAAATCAAAGCGAGGAATGGCATAAGCATCAGCAAAAATCACATAATCAGAATGGGAATGTTGTAAATAATTAATTAATTCAGGACCTGTACAAATTGAAATTTTAAAATACCAATCACCTAAGTGGAGTGAAAAATCAGTATTGGCTACGACTACAACCTCAAAATTGCGGTAATTTTGTGCCGCATAACCTTGCAGTGTCAATGAAAATGGGCGTGTACCAGTTCCCTGTGTTAATACTACCGTAACATTCTTTCGCATGGGTGCAAAGGTAACCTAATTTTATTAAATTTGTTTTCTAAACCTTAAGAATGCAAACTCTTTCTGTCATAATACCCACTTATAACGAATTTCATTATTTAGAAGATGCCGTTCGATCGGTTGCTTTTGCACAACAAATTATTGTTATTGATTCTTTTAGTACAGATGGCACCTATGAACTGGCACAATCGTTAGGTTGCACAGTAATACAACGGAAATTTGATAATTTTTCCAATCAAAAAAATGCAGCAATTGCATTGGCATCAGGCGATTGGATTTTGTTTGTTGATGCCGATGAACGGGTTACACCCAAGCTAAAGTTGGAAATACTGGAAACCTTGAAAAATCCGAAACATGCCGGATACAAAATCAATTTTCCGCACTATTTCATGAATCGCTTTTTGTATCACAAGGTAGATCGCGTCTTACGTTTGGTAAAAAATGACCACGTTCATTTTAAGGGTGATGTACACGAAAAACTAAACGTAAAGGGCTCTATCGGTCAATTGCAGCACTTTATGATTCACTATACGTACAAAGGTTTGTTTCATGCGTTAAGTAAAAAAAATTCCTATGCATGGTATCAGGCGGGAATGGCGCGAGAAAAAGGAAATAAAGTGACCCTATTTCATTTAATCTTCAAACCCTCTTATCGCTTTTTTTCTTCTTATGTTTTGAAAAAAGGATTTTTAGACGGCATCCCAGGTTTAGCATTAGCAATGGTCAATGCTTATGGGGTTTTTTCACGCTATGTAAAATTGATGTTGTTGGAACGGGAGATGAAATAAATTCTAAATTTTAAATTTTAAACGGTTAGCATCGTGTACCAAATTTGGAATATGCTATTGAAATGCTTTCCCTAATTTTATTTAATTTTATTGGTATAGGTTGTCAGGCTTCTTCCATTTGGCAAAAGAATATAAAAAACCCTATTCCTTCATTCAACAACCTAAAAAAGACAGCATAAATCAACCGGTGTTAAGGATCATAATAACATCTAAATTCTGACGTCTAGCGACCAAAGTCTAATGTCTAAAGACTAAAAAACCTTCCCAAATCGCAATTTCCATTTAAACTTCCACAAGCTATCTTCCCCTTTAATATCGATTCGTTTAATTTCAAAAGGATTGGTGAAAGGAAAGGCACTTACTTTATTTCCGATGCGAAAAGCAAAACGCATACCATGTTGACTTATTATTTTGAAAAAATGTTTTCGAGAAGGGTCTTTTTTAGGGTAACTCCCATAAGGATAGGCTAATGCAGGATAAACATTTAGTTGTTCTTTTTCAATTACAGCAAAAGCCGATTCAAAATCGTACGCAATTTCATTTTCATTGAATTGAGCAAACGGTTGATGACTGAAGGAATGATGCGCTAATTCTATGACTTCCCGATCCAAAGTGCGTAATTGTTCCGCGGTCATAATGGGTTCTCCCTGATTCGGTCTTTCAGTATTCCACGCATCGGTCTTTCCGAGGTAGGCAAACGGTACAAAAAACACCGCTTTAAAGCCATATTTTTTTAATAAAGGAACCGCAAATTCCAATTGATTAACAGTGGCATCATCAAACGTAATCAAAACAGCACACCCATTTACACTTGATTTCCCTTCTAATTCGGATAAAAAATACGATTGATAACCTTTTGACTGTAAAAACTTTAAATGTTCTTCAAAACGTGAAGCAGCAATGGTTAAACCTTTACTTAGTCGAGGATCAGCAGTAACATTATGGTACATCAAAATGGGAAGTCGCGCCACGGTAAGTGAAATTTGAAATTGGAATTGAGTAAAAATAGTATATTTGTTGCAGATTCATATCAATTCTATGTCTGAAAATTCAAGTTCGTCTAAAATCACCGCATTGGCCATTACTTTCAATGAAGAGGCTAATGTTGAACGATACGTAGCGAGCTTATCATTTGCAGATGAGATAATTTTTGTAGATTCTGAAAGTACAGACCAAACAGTTGCAATTGCGCAATCTTTGGGGGTAAAAGTAATCACCCGTTCATTTACAAATTTTTCAGAGCAACGGAATTACGCGATTGAGCAGGCAACTCATGATTGGATTTTGTTTTTTGATTTGGACGAAATCATTTCAGCCGAATTGGAAGAAGAAATAAAAACTACCGTAGCTAATCCTGGAAATAAAACGGCTTTTTTCATAAAAAGGACATTTCACTTTATGGGTAAGCGCATCCGTTTTGGAGGTTGGCAAAACGACAAAGCCATTCGGTTATTCAACAAAAACTATGGTTCTTACAACGGAAATTTAGTACACGAAGAAGTCAAAAGTGACGGTCAAGTGGGCGTACTTAAAAATCGGTTGAACCATTATAGTTATAAGAGTTTCGATAATTATAACGACAAACTCAACCTTTATAGTAAACTACAAGCTTTAAATTTGTATCAAAAAAAGAAGCGACCAAACGGCTATCATTTTTTTATTCGTCCCCTCTACCGCTTTTTCTGGCAATATTTATTTCGCTTAGGGATTTTAGATGGAAAAGAAGGATTTATATTGGCCTATGTACACTCCTTTTCCGTATTTAAACGTTATTTACAATTGTGGATGATGTACCGAAAAATTGAATAATAATGAAAGACATTGCCGTTATCATTGTGCATTACAATTCTGGAGTAATGACCAGCAAGTGTATTGACACCCTATTAAAGTTCACACCACAACAACTTTCAATTCAACTTATCATTGTTGACAATGGATCAGAAAAGGAAGATTATTTGCAATTAAAAGCCTATTGTGACCAACATATTTATTCGGATATACAACTTATTCGCAGTGCTATCAATACGGGCTTTGGTATGGGAAATATGCTTGGCTACCAGCAGGTTAATGCACACTATGTTGCCTTTGTCAATAGCGATACTTTCTTTCTAAACGATTGTTTGGGTATTTTTAAAAAATTCCTTGATAACCGGCCAGAGGTTGCTGTAGTTGGCGGACAATCCTTTAAAGAAAATGGCGCGCGCACGGTTGCTTTTGATCATTTTGCATCGGTAACTAAAGAACTATTGGGAAGACAATTTTTAGAGCTAATCAATTCCAAAAAATATCCGAATCGAAAAAAAGAATATTTCGAGCCAATAGCTGTAAATTATGTGCAGGGTAGTTTTATGTTCATTCGATGTGCTGATTTTAATGCTGTAGGTGGATTTGATACTAATTTGTTTTTATACTATGAAGAAACCGATTTATGTAAACGCATCGAAAAGAGCTTGGGCAAATCATGTTGGTTAGTTCCAGAGGCACACTACGTTCATCATCATGGCGCTAGTACCCCCAGTAGTATTTTGATTAAAACCGAATTGAAAATTTCTTTACTTTACATCATCCGAAAACACTACGGTTATTTACCCTTTGTATTTTTATTAAACTATTTGCGCTTAAATTATAGTTTAAGCTTACTCATCAAACCCAAATACGGGTATCTATTCAAAACATTGTGGGCAGGAGCACCGTTATCTTCATCATTACGTCACCGGCAAAAGATCAGCCTCTGATGTAATCCATTCAGCAACTTTGGCTTCAAAATCATGTTGAAAGAAGACTTCCGTACCAATTCCTCCTACAGGAAAAACAAAAGGAGTATAGGGATTTCCTTCTAAAATTCGTTTAACTTTTAGACCTTCAGCTAAAGCAAAGGCAAAGGTTTGATTGGAAATATATAATTTACACCCTTTAATTGCACCAGCAAGTTCTTTAAAATCGGAAACATTATGGAAAGTCGCATTTGGTACTTCCAATACAAAATCATCAAACTCAGGTTTTGTTCCCAAAAAAACAACATTATTATATTGAGTAAGAAAATGATAATTAATTTTTGGCATTCGCCCCCTAAAAGTGCGAACCACAACTATTTTATCTGCAAATTGAGGAAGCGGTTCGACTTCAATACTGGGCTCCTCCATTGAAGGAAAAACTCCAGTGATATGATAGTACCAGCGAACGGAATGAAAATCAAGTGCAAATGGCATTTTACGGAATAAATCCAAATCTATATCCAATGATTCTCCTTGATAAATAGCTACCTTTGAAAGATATGATTGATGCTCTAAGAGGGGTTTCAGCATTAAAAACCCACGTTGATTAATCATAATATTACCATTCGGATGTTTATGGTAATTACGTCCAATACGCTGATCTAATTGTATGTAGAGTTCACATTGAGCATTTTGAGCAAGAGCTTTGATTACAGGTAAGGCATAAATCAAATCTCCCATATGCCCTGAGTGTTTGAAAGTTAATGTTTTTTTTTGAACAATTGCTTTACGAATACGTGTTAATTCTCCCTCTAAGAACTCCGTATGGCGCATTTTTACACCTTGTTCTTTTAATTGGAACTTGTATTCAAAATAGCGCGACTTATTTACAAGACGCAACCATAACTTAATAATTTCTGTGATAAGACGATTATGTTTCTTTCTCATAGTTCTCAAATATACGGTCTAATTCTTGATATATCTTTTGTGTATCGTGGTGATTTTTGAAATAGGTACGACTCTGTTCACAATGGTAATTATATAATGGCTCATCATTCAAAAGTTGTATGCAATGAGAAGCAAATAACTCTGGTTCATTGGCAACCAAACAACCGTTTTCACTTTTATTCCATAATCCATCTATACTTCGGGGTTGACAAACGACAGGCAATCCATAGGAAAGCGCCTCTACCACCTTAATTTTAAGTCCAGTACCAGAAACCATAGGACAAAGAGCTATTTTAGCTTTTTGATAATAAACTTGTAACGATGGTGCAAAACGAACTTTGGTTACATTGGGATATTCTGCAACAAAATCAGTTATTTTTCCAATGATTATGAAACGAGCAGTTTTTGGCAGTAAAGGATAAACATGGTTGAAAAACCATTGTATCGATTGGATATTATGTTGATTATCACTACCTACAAAAATAAAATCATAGTCAATTGACTCCGAAATATATTTAGAAGCATTGGGAATAGAATGGGTGACCACCTCGATTGGTTTTTTTATAAATTGTGAAAAGACATACTGCTCTTCTGGAGAAATTACGAGTATTTTATCAAATAAACCTAATAATTTTATTTCTGTTTCCATCGACTTCCCTAAATCAAACCTACGTGTAGATTGAAATTGTGCCGTGAGAAAATCATGTGTATCTAACCATAACTGAGCTTTTCCTGTAAACGGATTATCTTCTATTAAACCCGACCAACAGGCATACGAAATCAAAATTAAATCGTAATGCTTATCTTGTAGAATTCTATTAAAATCTTTTTGTTGACCGGGTTTAACTCGGTAAAACTGGCGCATACGCCCATGAAGTAAATTAGGAATTGAAATCTGAAATAAGTAACCGAGTTTATGCTTTTTTTTCTGATAATTACGAAGAAAGTAACAATTAGAAACTAAATCGCTTTTTTTCAACTCTTCAAGCATTTCTCCTTGCTTATTTTCTGGGGCTTCACACACGAAATCGACTTGATGACCACGTGATTTAAAATAATCCAACAAAGCTATTACCCGAATAGAATTTCCTTGCGAGGCTTGAAGTGGAAATTCGGGGTAAAAGTAAAGCAGTTTCATGAATTTGTTTTTACAAAGATATAAATCGAAGGAGAAGTTTAAATTGTAACACTATAAATAAATAAGAAAATCTTATTGATTGACTATTAACATTTTAAAAAAAGTCAAGGAAAAATCTCAGAAATTTTTACCTAAAAATAAATCAAGCTTAAAATAAAAGATATCATTTTAATGAAAATTAAACTTCTTTTTGATCATAAAATACTTATTAAATAAAGTAAATTTACATGTAGATGACTAGCTGTAATCTTGCGAGCTAAGAATAGCTTTTTATCTTTGTCAAAAATTAAAAATCATGGAGATCATAAGTCACCGGGGTTATTGGATTGATCCACAAGAAAAAAATACCGAAGCTGCATTTATTCGTTCATTTTCAAAAAATATAGGAACCGAAACTGATATTCGTGACTATAAAGGTGAATTAGTGATTGCTCACGATATAGCCGATGAAAACAGTATACTTGCTCGAACTTTTTTTGAAATTTACAATCAGTTTAACTGCACGGGAACTTTAGCTTTAAATATTAAAGCGGATGGTTTGCAAGCACCGTTGATGGAATTATTACAGGCGCACCACATCACCAATTATTTTGTTTTTGACATGTCGGTTCCGGATTTATTGCACTACGATCGCCACGGGTTTATCTACTATTCCCGTCGCAGCGAATACGAAACCGCGGTTAGCAAATACGCAGAGTGTAATGGTATTTGGTTAGATGCATTTGAAAGCTTATGGTATGATAACACGTTGATTCGCAAATTTATAGACGATGACAAAAAAGTAGCTCTAGTATCGCCCGAATTACACAAAAGAGATCCTGAAACACTTTGGAATTTACTAAAATCGGAAAACTTACATAGACTTCCCAATATCATTTTGTGTACCGATTTACCAGAGGTCGCTACACTCTTTTTTCAAGAAAGCTAATGATCCATCCTCAAGATATTTCATTTGTTGTGCAGGGTCCCATAGTTCATGAGGAATCATTTAATACACTTTTGGTATTGAAGAGCATCCGAAAACACTATAAGGGTGCAACTATTATTCTATCCACATGGGACACCGAAAATACAAATGAACTTGATTATGATTTATTGGTTAAACAGCAAGCACCGGAAGTATTAAATACTGTATATTCTGAACAATGTAATGTAAACCGCCTTATAGTTTCTTCTCAACATGGTTTAGAAAAAGTTAAAACTCCTTATGCCGTTAAAACACGAACTGATATTGTATTTACTAGTAGTTATTTATGCGGATTTCAATTCGATGACAAAGCAGTTTTGTTTGAATCTAAAATTGTATTACTTAATTATTTTTCAAGAAATCCATATAAACAGTTTGTCAAACATGGTATCGGACTATTATTTCATCCATCAGATATTTTCCTTTTTGGGAAAACTAAAGCTGTACAAAAATTCTTCAGCGCAGAACGTGCTGAAACTTCTATACTCAATAATATTAATGGTAATGCTCCCATTTTTCCGGAACAATATCTACTCATGTCTTTGCTGATTCGCGAAGGATTATTAACCGATTATCATAATTCACGTTTAAAAAGTAACTCGGAATTTACGCACCTTTCTGAAAAAATATTTATCGAAAATTTCAAAATTCACAATCCAAATCAATTAGGAATTACAATTCCAAAGCGCATTATTAGCGGTTGGCACGCAGACTCTATATACACTGAAAATGAATTGATTAAATCAAAATATTTTAGCATACTAAAAGCAATATACTATTGCAAAATATATCCTATTTTTGTAAAAATTAAAAAATTGGCAAATGACAAAAATCAAAGCCGTATTGTTTGATATGGATGGCGTACTCATCGATGCTAAAGATTGGCATTATGAAGCCTTAAACAAAGCCTTGCGCTTATTTGGAACCGAAATTAGTCGCTACGATCATTTGGTCACTTTTGACGGACTTCCGACCAAGAAAAAATTGGAGATGTTAAGTTTGGAAGGTGGTTTTCCCCGTAAATTGCATGGGTTCATCAACGACCTCAAGCAAGTGTATACGATGGAAATGGTCTATGCCAAATGCAAACCTTCCTTTAATCACCAATATACGTTATCCAAACTAAAAGAAGAAGGCTACCATATTGCCGTTTGTTCGAATTCGGTGCGCAACACCATCGAAATCATGATGCAAAAAGCCAACTTGACCCAATATTTGGATTTCTTTATTTCTAATCAAGATGTGACTCACGGTAAACCCGATCCGGAGATTTACCAAAAAGCCATTCAACGCTTGGGACTCCAACCCGAAGAATGTTTGATTGTAGAAGATAATGAAAACGGAATCAAAGCAGCGATCGCTTCGGGAGCCCATTTATTCAAAGTAGAGACGGTGGATGACGTACAATTTACCGCCATTATGAACCGTATTAAAGAAATTGAACATGCTTAAAATCATTATTCCTTTAGCCGGTAGTTCTGAATTGTACACCAATGCCGGATTCTCCTATCCAAAACCTTTGGTTGAAATCGATGGCAAACCCATGATTCAAATAGTGATTGAACAATTCCAATCGATTACCGAACCTTTTCAGGCTGTTTTTATTTTAAAAGATGAAGATGTACGAAAATTTCACTTGGACAATACCATTCGTTTATTGGCACCCAATAGCGAAATTGTAAAATTGAAAAGTGATACCAAAGGTGCCTTGTGCAGTATCTTAATGACGATTGATTCCCTTTCGGATGACGATCGTATTTTAGTATTGAACGGCGACCAAATCATCAACCATAATTTTCAAGCGATTCTTTCTTCTTTCGACGAACGCAAAGCCGATGTGGGTATTGTTACCTTTCCTTCGGTACATCCACGTTGGTCGTATGCCCGCATTGAACATGGTGAAGTGGTACAAACGGCTGAGAAAAATCCGATTAGTAATGCCGCTATTGCCGGTTTTTACTTTTTTGCAAAAGCACAGGATTTCTTTGCCAATGCGTTCCAATGTATTTTGGACGATGTACAAATCAATGGGAACTTTTTCACCTCATCCGTGATTAATGAATACATTTTAAAGAATCAAAAAGTAGTGAATTTTGGCATTAACAAAACGGATTACCATTCGTTTTATGCTCCACAAAATTTACAAGAATACTTAAAAGCACAAAAATAATGGCGCTTGAAAAACACGATTTAGCCGATATGTTTAAAGGATGGTTCATTGGTAACTTCGAACCTTCATTATACAAAACCAATGATGTAGAAGTAGGTGTAAAATCCTATACTGCGGGGGAATACGAAGCTTCGCACCATCACAAAATCGCAACGGAATTTACCGTAATCATTTCTGGAGAAGTGGAAATGAGTGGTGAAAAATATGGCGCCGGTGCGATTATCAAAATTGAACCCAATACTTCAACTGATTTTAGAGCACTCACCGACACAACTACAATAGTGGTAAAAGTTCCCGGTGCTTCCAATGATAAATACGTAGATTCATTATGATTAATATTGTAATTCCGATGGCTGGTCAAGGCAGTCGTTTTGCTCAAGCCGGTTATGAAAAACCAAAACCTTTTATCGATGTAAACGGTAAGCCAATGATTGCGCGGGTGATGGAGAATTTATACTATCCCAATGCCAATTATATTTTAATCGGACGTAAAGAACATTTGGAACAAGAGCGGGAATTGGTCGCTGCATTGGAAAAAAATTACAACGCTCAATTCATCGAATTGGATCAATTGACTGAAGGAACGGCTTGTACCGTTTTGTTTGCTCGTAAATTCATTAACAATGATTATCCCTTATTGATTGCCAACTCTGATCAGTTGGTAGATCATTCGATAGAAGCGTATATCAACGATTGTTTGGAGCAAAATGCAGACGGCAGTATTTTGACGTTTGTAGATGCAGAACGCAATCCGAAGTGGTCCTTTGCCAAAATCGATGCTCAGGGTAATGTGACCGAAGTAAAAGAGAAAAAAGCCATTTCAGAATATGCAACGGTAGGGATTTATTTCTTTACCAATGGACGCTATTTTGTGGATGGCGCCATTGATATGATTGCCAATAACGACCGTGTCAATAACGAATTTTACACCTGTCCGGTCTATAATTATTGTATTGCAGAAGGCCAAAAAATCAAAATCTACAACATTGATTTTGAAGCGATGCACGGTTTGGGTACGCCTGAAGATTTGACGCTCTATTTAGAAAAACATGTATAATCCCTCAGATTTTTCTGTTGTAGTTCAAGGTCCGGTTCATGGTAAACCCGGCGATGAAGCAGCTTTGCAACTCACGCAACGCTGTTTGGCAAGTGCGCGACAGCATTTACCGGGTGCTGAGATTATCTTATCGACTTGGAGAGGCAGTGCCGTTTCTCATTTGGACTTTGATGTTTTAATTGAAAACGAAGATCCAGGTGGCACCTCCTATTACGATAGCAACACCTCCAAATTCAATAACAATAACCGTCAGATTGTGTCAACGCGCAATGGTGTATTGAAAGCTACACGAACATACACCATGAAATTACGCAGTGATTGCCATTTGATTCATAACGGTTTTTTAAACTATTTGTGCAAATACAATGCACACAACAGATATCAAGTTTTTGAACAGCGTATTTTAACTTCTGTAGCCTTTACCAAAGACCCTAGAAGAATACCAATTTTATATCATGTAAGTGATATTTTTCAAGTTGGGTTAACTAGGGATATGAAATTATTATGGGATATTCCGTTGCAACCCGAACCCGAAACAACACGTTTTTTTCCTGAAACTCATATTATTTACAATGAACCGTATGTTTATGATGCCTATAAAATGCGTTATGCTTGTGAACAATATATTTGGTATCGTTGTGCTGCCAAAAAAGGAATAAATTTGCAATTAAACTATTACTGTGAAGTACCTTTTTCAAAAATTGCCCTTTCGGAAAAAACACTGATTGATAATTTTGTGTTTTTAGAATTGGACCAATTGGGCTTACGATTACCTGAAAAAATGGATATCGAATTGGATAATCCTACTTTATACCGCTTTGAACAATGGGAAGCCTTGTATGAAGCCTATTGTGTTCAAAAGAAGAGTAATGATTTTTGGATGGCGTTACAGGTGAAATGGAATTCGTTTCGCTATATTTTAAAGAATTTTAGACGAAGAAAAAAGCGTTTACAACGCATGAAACGCGCGTAACTATGGATCCAAAGTTAATTGCAACCGAAGTGCATAACGCCTACGAAGTCATTGCCAAGGGTGGCATCATTCTATACCCTACCGATACCGTTTGGGGCATTGGTTGTGATGCTACTAATGAGGCGGCTATTAATAAAATCTACGAATTAAAACGCCGGGAAGAATCCAAAAATATGATTGTATTGATGAATGGCGACCGCATGCTGCATTCGGTGTTTCATAACATTCCAGAAGTGGCCTGGCAATTATTGGATTTATCAGAAAAGCCAACTACATTAATTTTGGATCATCCTAAAAATGTGGCCAAAAATATTATTGCTCTAGATAATTCATTGGGAATGCGGTTGGTCAAAGAACCTTTTTGCTTTAAACTAATGGAACGCATGAAACGTCCGTTGGTTTCGACTTCAGCCAATATTTCGGGTGAACCCACCCCAAAATCCTTTCAAGAAATCAGTTCAGTTATCCGTAATGGTGTCGATTATATCGTACAATTGCACCAAGATAAATTGTGTAATACTCCTTCTACGATTATCAAGTTGACACAGGATGCACAAGTAAAGGTGATACGGAAATAAGGTAATGAGGCAATGTGACAATGAGGCAATGTGACAATGAGGCGATGTGTCAATGCGTTACCATTTTAATATATGAATCGATATTTTAAATGGGTTCCAACATTACATTGGTCTTTAGTTTCGAATATTTGATATGTCCAAGAATGCACCAGCGGTAGTAGAGGCATCCTTTTATGAAGCGCAAGCGAAATAAAAGATAGAGCGGATGACGCGCCCGGGTGCCCATATAACCGAGTGGAATTTGTACTTTTGCAAAAAATAATCCCGTTGAAAACTAATTACGCCGAAGTTTTAAACCCTAAAATCTTTTCTGTAGTTGCACAAGCAGCAAAAGAATTACATCTCGAGTGTTATGTGATTGGCGGTTTTGTTCGCGATTTATTGCTGCAACGCAAGCACAAAAAGGATATTGATATAGTGGCTGTAGGTTCGGGTATTGATTTGGCGGTTAAAGTAAGTTCCCTTCTCCCCCACAATCCTAAGGTACAAATTTTTAAAAACTACGGTACAGCGATGTTGCGCTACAAGGATATGGATATCGAATTTGTGGGTGCGCGAAAAGAAAGTTATGCTGAAGACAGCAGGAATCCTTTTGTTGCCGAAGGCACATTAGAAGACGATCAAAAACGTAGAGATTTTACAATCAACGCCTTGGCATTTTCTTTAAATCCAACGACTTTTGGCGATTTAGTCGATCCGTTTGGCGGGGTAGCTGATTTGGAAGCAAAATTGATACGGACGCCTTTGGATCCCGATATTACCTATTCTGACGACCCCTTGCGTATGTTACGCGCCATTCGTTTTGCTTCGCAATTAAACTTTACAATAGACATCGCATCATTGGATTCGATTACGCGAAATGCCCACCGGATTGACATTATTTCGGGTGAGCGCATTGTGGATGAATTGAATAAAATTTTAGCTACAGCCCAACCTTCTTTGGGTTTTTTACTGTTACATCAAACAGGATTATTGGAACGAATTCTTCCCGAATTAACCGCACTTAATAGCGTGGAAGAAGTGGAAGGACATACGCATAAGAACAATTTTTACCATACCTTAGAAGTGGTTGACAATATTTGTCCGAACACCGACGACTTGTGGTTGCGGTGGGCTGCCTTGTTGCATGACATTGGGAAAGCTCCAACCAAACGCTTTCACAAAAAACAAGGATGGACGTTTCATGGTCACGAATTCTTAGGAAGCAAAATGGTAAAAAAACTTTTTGCTCGTTTGCACATGCCGTTGAATCAAAAAATGAAATTTGTGCAAAAAATGGTGATGATGAGTTCGCGCCCAATTGTTTTGGCACAAGACATTGTAACGGATAGTGCAGTTCGTCGTTTGATTTTTGATGCAGGCGAAGATGTTGAAAGTCTGATGACACTGTGCGAAGCCGATATCACTACAAAGAATCCGAAGAAATTTGAAAAGTACCACAAGAACTTTGAGTTGGTTCGTCAAAAAATCGTAGAAGTTGAAGCCCGTGATCAGGTGCGTAATTTCCAACCCCCGATAACTGGAGAAGAAATTATGAGCATCTTTAATCTTAAACCTTCGCGTGAAGTGGGTCAATTGAAAGATGCGGTAAAAGAAGCCATATTAGAAGGTGAAATTCCGAATGAGTACCAAGCTGCATTCGACTTTGTGATGGTAAAAGCCAAGCAAATGGGGTTAATTGGACCCAATTGATTACCAATAATGCAGCAACTCGTGGCATTTGTTTGTGGCCAACATTTTTTGTTCATTTTACATTTAAAACGCTAAAAAAAACAAAAAATTAACCACCGTTTAATCGTTGCATTTCAATTCTGTAATGTACTTTTGTTTTCTCTAAATTTAGCGCTATGAAAACCGACAAAGGCGTTGTATATTGGTTATTAACCGGATGTGTTTTGGTATTTGTAATGGTAGTTGTGGGAGGTATAACCCGCTTAACTGGTTCAGGCCTATCGATGACCGATTGGCATTTGGTGACCGACACCTTCCCTCCTTTGACTGAGGCTGCATGGCAAACGGCGTTTGATGAATATAAAAAGTTTCCAGAATACCAACGCATTAATAGTCATTTTACACTTTCCGATTACAAGTTTATCTACTTCTGGGAATGGTTTCATCGTTTTATTGCCCGAATACTTGGATTGGTTTTTATACTCCCTTTTTTATATTTTTTATGGAAAAAAAGGTTAAATCCCGAAACGTTAACGAAGTGTTTTATTCTGTTAGGAATGGGTGCAATGCAAGGTTTCTTAGGGTGGTTTATGGTTAAAAGTGGTTTAGTAGATTTCAACCAACCCGATGTAAGTCATTTTCGTTTATCCTTGCACTTGACCTTTGCGTTTTTAACCTTTGCCTACACCCTTTGGGTAGCCTTAGACTTACTATATGCCGGTCGACATGAAGGTGTAGCCCCTCTAAAAAATCTGGCGCGTCTCACTTGGATTTTGGTGGTCATCCAAATCATTTGGGGTGGATTTGTGGCCGGTTTGGATGCGGGTCATGTACACAACCATTGGCCGTTGATGAGTGACGGTCAGTTTTTTCATGATAGCATTGTATTAGAAAAACCGAATTGGTTACTCCGTTTTACAGAAGGGAAAAGCGGTGTTCAGTTTATTCACCGAATACTGGCTTATATTGTAGTTGCACTGATTCTTACTCTATATTTTTCTGGTAAAAAATACTCATTATCGGTTACTCAAAAACGAGGAATGAATGCGCTCATCTTGATCGTTTTTGTTCAAGTTGGTTTGGGTATTTTCACTTTACTTTACAGCGTTCCTCTGTGGTTGGGTGTAACGCATCAAGCCGTAGCCTTCTTTTTACTGGCAGCGATCACGTTTACCCTGCATCGAGTGAGTAAATAAGTGTCAATCGATTGAATTTAACTATTGGCGATATTTATCTAAATCGGATGAAGTGTTTTTGACTTTGTTATTGTTGGCAATAAGGGTTTTACCTGTTTTAAGATTTCTTGTTCTAAAAAATACAATACCCGGCGCTTCACAAAATAGCGGTGTACTACCAATCCTACGGAGCGAATCGGAACGGGTTCACTAAATTCACGTAAATACTGTTCATCCGATTCTGGAAATGATGTAGTGGCCAAATAAGGGACTAATGTTGTCGCTTGATTTGCTTTTACAAAACGGACCAAACTATCAATCGAACCAGCTTTAAAATTAAAATTTAAATGGGTATTGCTGTAATTTTTATCCAAATCACAAAAATTTAATATTTGTGTTCGCATACAATGCCCTTCTTCCATTAACCATATATCTGCAGGATTTAAAACATCGGTTTGCACCGGATTTTCATACCGAGAACCACAATCCATCAATAAAAAAGGTTCATCATATAATTTAATTTCTATTAAATCGGGATCATTCACCGGGATAGAGACAATGCCAATATCCAGTTCTCGTGATTTAAGTAGTCGAATAATTTCACTTGTAGTTTGCTCTCGAATTTCAATTTGCAATTGGGGAAATTTTTGTGCAAATGACTGCAAAAATAAAGGCAATAACGGAGGTGCAATTGTAGGAATAACTGCAATCGTTAAATTACCATTCACTTCGCCTTTAAATTCTTTGGCCAATTCATTGAGCACTCCGATTTGGGATTGAATTGCTTTCAATTGTTCAATGATTACTTCCCCCTCAGCAGTTATCGCAACCGGTTTTTTTTTGCGATCAAAAATTGTAATTCCTATTTCTTCTTCAAATTTAGAAACCATAGTACTCAAAGTCGATTGTGTAGCAAAGCACTTTTCTGCTGCTAATTCAAAGTGTCTAACTTCTGCGACTGCTAAAATATATTCAAATTGACGTATATTCATCGATTTTATCAATGTAAAGTTTGAAAATATCGTTTTTATCAATCAAATATAGGTTATATTTTTACACATCAAACTAATTTGAGAATTTAATTAACGTGTATGAAAAAAATAGCAATTTTAGTAATAGCGAGTGCGGCCTTGAATGGATTTGCCCAAGACTCGGCTAAAAAGGATATCGTGCAATGTCCCTTTCAAAATGGGACTATGGATGTGGTAAAAAAAGAAATGCGTTCATCAGGAACTAAAAATAGTGATTGGTGGCCGAGTCAGTTGAATCTATCTGTTTTACGTCAAAATTCAAATCTAACCAATCCAATGGATTCTAATTTTGACTATGTAAAAGCATTCAAATCTGTAGATTACTTAGCGTTAAAAAACGATATCAAAGCGGTGCTTACGCAATCACAGGATTGGTGGCCTGCCGATTTCGGTAATTACGGTCCGTTATTTATTCGAATGGCATGGCACAGTGCGGGAACCTATCGAACTGGTGATGGACGTGGTGGGTCTTGTTCAGGACAACAGCGTTTTGCACCTCAAAACAGCTGGCCTGATAATGCTAATTTAGATAAAGCAAGGCGTTTAATATGGCCGATAAAACAAAAATATGGCAATAAAATTTCATGGGCCGATTTGATGATTTTATCCGGAAATGTGGCATTGGAGTCAATGGGCTTTAAAACCTTTGGTTTTTCTGGAGGTCGTGCCGACGTGTGGGAACCCGAATCAAATGTCTATTGGGGGTCGGAGTCCAAATGGTTGGATAATAGCAAACGCTACCAAGATGGAAAACTAGAAAATCCACTAGCAGCGGTTCAAATGGGATTAATTTATGTAAATCCCGAAGGACCAAACGGCAATCCCGATCCAGTATTGGCTGCAAAAGACATTCGTGAAACTTTTGGCCGTATGGGAATGAATGATGAAGAAACTGTAGCCTTAATTGCTGGGGGACATACCTTTGGAAAAACCCATGGTGCGGGTCCGGCAAGTCATGTTGGTCCAGAACCTGAAGCAGCCAGTATTGAGGCACAAGGTATGGGATGGAATAGTTCCTACAAAAGTGGAAAAGGAACCGATGCAATAACCTCAGGATTGGAAGTTACTTGGACGACTACGCCTGCCAAATGGGGTCATGATTACTTCAACTTATTATTTGGCAACGAATGGGAATTGACCAAAAGTCCGGCCGGAGCTAACCAATGGGTAGCCAAAAATGGAGCTGCGATTGTACCGGATGCATTTGACGCTACTAAGAAACACAAAGCCACGATGCTAACAACGGATTTATCGTTAAGATATGATCCGGTTTATGAAAAAATATCCCGTAACTTTTTAGATAATCCTAAAGCATTTGAAGATGCATTTGCACGCGCTTGGTATAAGTTAACTCACCGTGATATGGGACCAAAAACACGTCATGTAGGTCCTGAAGTGCCCAAAGAAGATTTAATTTGGCAAGATCCGATACCGATGGTAAACCATCCCTTGGTCGATGCAAAAGATATCATTACCTTAAAAACAGCTATAGCTAATTCAGGACTTTCTACACAAGAATTGGTGAGTACGGCTTGGGCCTCAGCATCAACATTTAGAGGATCCGATAAACGAGGGGGTGCTAATGGAGCACGCATTCGATTGTTGCCCCAACGCAACTGGGAATGCAATAACCCTCAACAGTTGAATAAAGTATTGGATGTATTAGAAGGGATCCAGAAAAAATTTCAAACCACCTCGGGTACCAAAAAAATATCTATGGCCGATCTAATTGTATTGGCTGGAAATGTGGGTGTTGAAAAAGCGGCAAAAGCAGCTGGATATCCTGTAGAAGTGCCGTTCAAACCAGGTCGTATGGATGCAAGTCAGGAGCAAACCGATGTAAATTCATTTGCAGTTTTGGAACCAATGGCTGATGGATTTAGAAATTACAAAAAAACGCAGTACACCTTTACCACAGAGGAACTTTTGGTAGACAAAGCACAATTACTAACCTTAACGGCCCCTGAAATGACCGTTTTAGTTGGTGGAATGCGTGCTATAGGTGCCAATTATAATGGAACCAATACCGGAGTATTAACCATGCGAACTGGTGCATTAACCAATGATTTTTTTGTAAACTTACTGGATATGAATACCGTTTGGAAAGCGAAAGATACAGAAAAAGAAAGTTTTGAAGGTCGTGATCGTAAAACCGATGCTGTTAAGTGGACCGCTACACGTGCCGATTTGATTTTTGGATCTCACTCTGAATTACGCGCTTTGGCAGAAGTTTATGCAAGTAGTGATGCGAAAGAAAAAATGGTCAAGGATTTTGTGGCTGCATGGAATAAAGTGATGCACTTAGATCGATTTGATTTACAGAATAAAAAATAAATCTCCTTATCGGATTTAAAAAAGGGAATGTGCCTTGAGCCTATTCCCTTTTTTTATTAGTACCAAATAAATTTTACATATTGAAGGTATACCCATTTTGTTTGTTTACCCTTTGAATCGTTTATATGTCTATTGCAAAGCATAATTCGAGGGTACGGTGACCAAAAAACATAACAAATTGACAAAAAAAACCCGCCTTTCACAAAGCGAGTTTTACGTACACGTTTGCAGTTCTTATTTTACGATTATGTTTTTAACAACCGTTTCATTCCCTGATTGAACACGTACTATATACATTCCAGATTTTAAGTTATCCAAATCCAATCGTATTTCATGAGCTTCCAATCGATCCATTTCATAATTTCTCGTTAGGAGTACTTGGCCCATTAGGGTATAAACTTCAATTTTAATTGGATAATTTATAACATCAAAAACAAGCTGGATGTAATGCGTAGCTGGATTAGGATATATAGTCACTTCAAAAGGTACTGTTGCTGCTAATTTTGCACCTGGTCTACATGGACAGGTTAAGAAACCTAAATTAACGGCGCCGTTATCATAATTTCGATTAATTCGGTCTAAGGCATCATTAATTTGTGCGGCAGTAAAGGGAGTAGAGATTCCGCCGAGCACCTGATTGGCCAAATCCAATACACTATAAACGTTCAATCCAACTAATGGCCCGCTTGTTAATACTAAATCCCCTAAGTTTTGTGAAGATGGAGAAAAATTGGCATTAAAATCAAACGCTATATTTAATGTTAAAGCCACTGTTTGTCCTGCCAAAACATTGGAGTAAGTTCGTGTTGTTGGATTTACCAATGTTCCAGAATTTAGAGCGCGTGGGGTTGTACCCGAGGGAAGAAAAGCTTGAACGGCTGAAGCAGAAGTTAATCGTAAAAAGCGTGAGCCAGCTCCTATTGTCAAACCGTTAGGAAAAAATACAGCAAAATTATTTCTCAAATAATTACCCCAATTATTGCCTGCACATTTTGCCCCCCATCCGCCTTGGGTAACCGTGTTAAATCCTTCGCAAGATTGCAATACCATCGTTACATTTGTTGACGTACTGCAACCGTTGGCATCGGTCACTGTAACTTCCCATGTGCCAACTTGCAAATAGGCTAAATCACCCTCTTGAATTGGATTGGTATTCCAAGAGTAAGTAAAGGGAGCCATACCACCGGTAGTAGAGGCAACAGCAATAGCCGTTCCTCCAACACAAAGCACTTTCTCTTTTACTACCGAAAGTACTAAAGGTGCAGGTTCCGTAACAAATGCTGCTATATTGATTTCGCAACCATTGGCATCGATAATTTGAGCTGAATAAATGATTCCTGCGCTTAAGCCCGTAATTGAAGTATCAGTAGCTCCTGTTGACCACAAAATAGTGTACGGCGCCGTTCCACCTGATATAGAAGCGGTTAACGAACCATCATTGCCACCAAAACATCGTACAGCGGTAGAAACCGTTGTTACCGTTAGAATTTGAGGTTGATCAATAATGACCAAAAAGGGCATCATACAACCGAGGCTATCGGTTATTGTACCAGAATACGAACCTGCAACTAAATTAGTAACGGTTTGTGCTGTACTTCCATTAAACCATGTAATCAAATAGGGGCCTACCCCACCCGTAATTGAAGTAATAGTAGCCGAACCATTTGACTCCCCAAAACAACGAACAGCAGTAGCACTTGTTACCACTTGAATTTGGGAGGGTTGTGAAATGGTGAAAACAGCATTGCCAGTTGCCGTATTTTGTGCTGCATCAGTAATCGTGACCGAGTAATTTCCGGCTGCTAACCCTGTAAAGGTGAATGCTGTTTCTTGAACGTAACCTGAAGTCATACCATTGGATAATGCATATATATAAGGTGGCTCACCACCAGCAACATTTAGGGTAACTTGACCATTTTGAAAACCATAACAGTCAACATTAGAATCAATTGTAATTGCTCCTATTCGGAAAGAATCACATATCAAAAATCCATTGTTTACGGTTCCATTGTCATAATTCTCATTAATTGCTGTTGCAGTAGCATTTAAATCCGACAAAGAATAACCCGATTGACACCCCCCTATGACATCATTGGCTAATTCTAAAAAGTCACCCACGCGCATACCTTCAAAAGGGCCACTCCCAATCCTTAAATCGCCTAAACTTGAAGAATTGTCGGAAAAAGTAGAATCATAGGTATCAAACCCTAATGCCAAGGTAACTCCGACTAATTGTGCAGCTAAAACATTGCTGTAGGACTGACCTGGATTAATTAAAATTCCTGAATTCAGCGTTGAAGAAGTTCCTCCTGATGGTAAAAAATCTTGAACAGCTTGTGACGAGGTTAAAACAAGCTGGTTCAATCCGCATCCAATTGCTAATCCGTTAGGAAAAGCTTGGCTAAAATTTTGATCGCGATAACATCCGGGATTATTACCGCTGCATTCCGACCCCCACCCACCAATGGTGAATGTTTTGAAGCCCGAATTACAATTTTGGGCCCCTGTAAATGCTGACGATAAAACGAAAGCAATTACAACAATTTCTTGTGAAATTTTTCTCATGTTTTTAGAATTTAAGTTTTGTTAAAGTTTTTAAATTAAAATCATTTAAAGCGCTGTATATCAGCATCAATAAGTAGATTTAGGATCCAATTATAAAGTTATTTTATCACCAAGTAAGGGTTGAGATTAATCCGTTCAACTCATCGAAAAAACGACGAAAGGCAATTACTGTATTTTAGTATATGTTTAATCTTACTTTTTATTGGATTAAAAGATGAAATGCCTTTGTTGTATTAGATATTTTTGTATTATTGCAGTAAATCTTTTAATTATGAAAGCACTTCGATTAGCTATTTTGTTGTTAGTTACAACTTTTGCATTTCAAATGAATGCGCAATCGGCATCTACCAAATGGTCGCAATTACACGAATACCATGAATTGTTATCGAAAACATTTCACCCAGCAGAAAATGGTAACTTAAATGCTATTAAAAATGCTCATGATTATTTAGTTCAGCGTTCTGAGGCATTAGATATAAATACGATGCCTTCTGAATTAAAGTCGGAAACCCTAGTAGCACAAGTAGGTATTTTAAAAAAAATGACGAAAAAATTAAGTGAACTAATCACAAATAAAGCTCCGGATGTAGAAATCATGCGAACATTCCAAAATGTACATGATGTTTTCCATAAGATTGAAAAAGAATGTGCGCATCCAACTAAATAAAGTATATGCCCGACTTTTTAGTCGGGTTTTTTATTCAATTTCTGCCGTACTTTTGTAAAAATAAAATTTCATGTCTACTATTTATCTCGGATTTCATTTTACTGTAGAGCCCAAAGAACCTGCTACAGAAATTCTAATTGCAGAACTAGCCGAATTGGATTTTGAAAGTTTTGTAGAGAATGAAGATGGCGTTTCGGCTTATATCCAAAAAGAGTTATATCGAGAAGGATCGCTCAAAGACTTATATATTCTCCAATCGGACGAATTTACAATCGATTATACTATTGAAGAAATTGATCAAGTCAATTGGAATGAAGCGTGGGAAAAGAATTTTGAACCTATAGTAGTTGAGGGCATATGTCATGTTCGAGCACCTTTTCACGATAAAACGGATGCGGTTTACGATTTAGTAATCGAACCCAAAATGAGTTTCGGCACAGGTCATCATGAAACCACGCACATGATGATACAACACCTATTGGAAACAAATGTTGAAGGATTAAAAACATTAGACATGGGCTGCGGAACGGCTGTGTTAGCGATATTAGCCGAAATGAAAGGTGCACACCCAATTGATGCAATTGATATTGATGATTGGTGCTATCTGAATTCTTTAGAAAATATCGCACGCAACGGATGCCAATACATTACAGTTGAAGAAGGAGATGCCGCTTTACTAGCAGGACGATCGTATGACCTAATCATTGCAAATATTAATCGTAATATTCTACTAAATGATATGGAAACCTATGTAGCGTGTTTACGGTCAAACGGATTGCTATTGTTAAGTGGATTTTACGTTGATGATATTCCTTATTTGGATAAATCCTGTACTGAAAAAGGATTGGAATTGGTTAAACAAAAAGAACGCAATAATTGGGCTTCACTCAAATACATTAAAAAAGGATAATTCGATGAGTACCCTTGAAAAAGTTAAGGAATCGGTTGCGTTGGCCGAGCAATTGAATTTTGATCATGAGTTAATTGTTTTCAATGATGATGTGAATACATTTGATCATGTTATTGAAACCTTAATAAAAGTTTGTGATCACACCCCATTACAAGCTGAACAATGTGCTATTTTGGTGCATTATACAGGTAAATGTACTGTTAAATCCGGGAGTTATGACAAACTTAAACCGTTGTGTACCGCACTTTTGGATGCTGGGTTGAGTGCCGAAATACAATAAAATAGCCTTTGAAGTCTTTTTTTTCAGGTGGTTCTCCTAGGTTTTATTCCCCACAAATCATTGCTCTACTTTTGAGGGTTACTGTTTTCCCTTTTTACTTTAAAAATGAAAAAGTAAAGAATTACAATTGGTGGTAAAAAGTGCGCTTAATGGGGCAAGTAATCTTTAATCCATCCGTATACAAACGTACCTAATAACGCCCCGAAAAAAACGAGTCCAACCGACATAAATCCAGCACCAATTAAAATAAATATCGGTCCAGGACAAGCACCTACCAAGGCCCAACCAAGTCCGAAAAGGAGTCCTCCAATCCAATACCGAAAAGTACCTTTTTCTTTGTTGGGAATTACAATAGGTGTACCTGTGCTATCGTTAAGTTGATATTTTTTGATCAATTGAACCCCAATTACGCCTGTGGTTACTGCTACTCCGATAATTCCAAACATATGAAATGAATCTAACTGGAACATTTCATAAATCCGGTACCATGAAACGGCTTCAGATTTGGTTAATACAACACCAAACACAAAACCGACAAGTAAAAACTGACTGTATTTCATAAACTAAAAAACTAAAGGTAAAATAAAATGAACCATCAACAGTCCCCCTACAAAAAATCCGATAACCGCTTTTAAGGATTGCCCTTGAAAAGCACTTAGACCTGTAATAGCATGTCCCGATGTACAGCCTCCAGCGTAGCGGGAACCAAAGCCAATAAGAAATCCGCCTAAAACAAGCATGGCAATCATTTTGGGTTCACTAAACACCGTATTGCCAAAAAGCATATCGGGTAATATTTTTGATTGGGGTGCATCGATATGGAGTTTTTCTAATTTTTGTATAGTCACAGGGTTGAGCTGAACAATAGAGTCATTTGAAAGATAATTTACAGCTACATATCCCCCTAACATTGCCCCTAACACTACCACTAGATTCCAAATTTGACTTTTCCAATCCCAATCAAAAAATGGAACTTTCTTGCCAATTCCAGTCATCGAACAAAGACTACGCAAATTGGAAGACATTCCAAATCCTTTTCCTAAAAAAATCAAAAGCAACATCACCATTCCAATTAAAAAACCAGATATAGCCCAATGCCATGTCCCCAAAATTGAATTCATAATTTCAACATTTTTTACAAAAATAGAAATCGTGGTTTGATTATTGTAATAAAATTTACAATTTTGAATTGTAAATCGAAAACCATGAACAGAAGCTTCCTATTTCTTTGTTTAACCTTGATTATTTCCGGATGCAGCGGAAATCATTTTGTAATAAAAAATATTGACAATACCGGTCGAAAACCTCAGTATCCAAAAGGTTATTTTGTCTTTAATGAAATAGCTCCCGATAAACAATATGCCTTTAGCAAAGAATTTCCAATCAATTTGGGTTTTGACCAAGAACGAGTAAATTTTAAAAATGTGGATTTATACTTTAAATCCCTTCTTGGGCCTAATGGTGAAGAAATCGAGTGGAAAAAAGTAGCGACTTGCTGTCCTTTTGAAAGCAAAAAAAGTCCTACAGGCGCCGGAACATTAGAGGTTTATGAGGTAAAAATTAAGGGCGATACTTCAACTTACACCTTTTATATTAATCTATATGAAAAAGGAAAGATAATGTGTCCTCAAGGATTCTCGATACGCCTTTTGGAATAAGACCTAAACAAACCTATCCTTCAGAGACTTTTCAATTGAGAAGGATTTTTATTTTCTATATTTGCGCCATAAAACTAATTTCATGAATTTAATTAATATTCCGCAAATTAAGCATGCCGATAGTGGTAACTTTTTTATTTTGGCAGGACCCTGTGCAATAGAAGGCGAAGAAATGGCGCTACGTATTGCTGATCATCTTGTAAAAATATCCGATAAATATAAAATCCCTTTTGTTTTTAAAGGTTCTTTTAAAAAAGCAAACCGATCTCGAATTGATAGTTTTACGGGAATAGGTGATGAAAAAGCTTTAAAAATTCTTCGTAAAGTTTCAGAAACATTTCATGTTCCAACGGTTACCGATATCCATACTAATGAAGATGCAGTAAAAGCTGCTGAATATGTAGATATACTTCAAATTCCTGCTTTTTTAGTGCGTCAAACCGATTTAGTTGTAGCTGCTGCTGAAACAGGAAAAACAGTAAATCTAAAAAAAGGACAATTTATGAGTCCGGAAAGTATGAAGCATGCAACCCAAAAAGTTTTGGATTGTAAAAATGAAAATGTAATGGTTACCGATCGGGGAAGTATGTTTGGTTACCAAGATTTAATCGTTGATTTTCGTGGAATTCCTACTATGAAAGAGTTTGCTACGACAGTTTTGGATGTAACCCACTCATTACAGCAACCCAATCAAATGTCGGGAGTCACAGGAGGTCGCCCAGATCGTATCGAAACTATTGCAAAAGCAGGTATTGCTGTAGGGGTCGATGGTATTTTTATAGAAACTCATTTTGATCCAGCTAATGCCAAAAGTGATGGCGCAAACATGTTGCATTTGGACTATTTTGAAGGTTTGATGCATAAACTTACCCAGATTCGCAAAACAATAAATCAATTTTAAAATGAATTTTCTTTTGCGGGGTGGAATAGCCCTGAGTATTGCAATAAGTTCTTTTACAGGAATTGCTCAATCTCAAGATGCAATTCAACCCGAACGATACACCCAACATAATAAAGGTAAATTTTATTTTTATTGGGGTGGAAATCGGGAAACCTATTCCAAATCGGACATCCATTTCGAAGGAGCCAATTACAACTTCACCGTTCATGATGCTACGGGGCATGACAAACCTAAAGGATGGCATTGTGACTATATCAATCCAGCTAATATGACAATACCCCAAACAAATTTTAGAATGGGTTATTTTATATCGGATCACTATAATATTTCGATCGGTTTGGATCATATGAAATACGTAATGACGCAACACCAAACCGCTATAGTAAATGGATATATTAATTTACCATCCAACGAAATAGGATCCATGTTTAATGGTATCTACCAGGGCACTCCAGTTAATTTTGGTCAGAACTTTACAGGGTTTGATGATACTACTCCCCCACCTTTCTTAACCTTTGAACATACAGATGGTTTAAATTATGTGAATACTGAATTTTCAAGAGTGGATGATATCTCCTCCCTATTCACAATCAAGAATACCGATAAAATACAAATCAATATCACGGAAGGAATTGGTGCTGGTATTTTATATCCGAAAACAAATGCACGTGTTTTAGGTAAACAGCGTCATGATGATTTTCATGTGGCAGGATATGGAATTGCTGCCAAAGTTGGTCTTAATTTGACCTTATTTAAATACTTTTTTATCCAAACCGAATTGAAAGGCGGCTATATTGATATGCCAGACATTATTACCACACATAATGGACCCGATAGAGCCAGTCAACACTTTTTCTTTCTTCAAAAAATTATTGCATTTGGAGGAATTTTTAGAATTTAAGCTACTTAGTTTATGTTTTTTTTATATTTTTGGTAGCTAACAACATAAATACAAACAAACCTATCAATTATTAATTTTTATGAAAAAAATTACTTTATTGATCCTGTTGGCTTTTATGCATTTTACAGGATATTCCCAGTTTCCCACTCCTGGGATTGAAGGCTTTGAGAATACGACCAATCCGGACGTTGCGACCAATCCTTCTCCATGGACTTTAGGGACTGGGGCCACAGGTAACCAGTGGGCAGTTTTTGACAATGGTGTAGGAACCGCCCGTCGATGGACTATAACTACATCTGCTGCCAATGTTTATGCCGGGACTAATTCGGCTTTCATGAATAATGAAAATATTGGTCAAGGGAATACTTCAGAGGACTATTTAGCTACGCCTAGAATTTTGGTTCCTGCCAATGGTGAATTACACTTTTGGACGCGATCTACTTTAACAGGTCCTCAGGGTACAGAATATGCGGTTTTAGTAAATCCTACAGGTACTGCAGGTACTCAAACCACTATTTCGAGCTACACAGTAACTGCTGCAACCTATACTGAGGCAACCTTGTCTACGGTGTTTAACACATACGAAGAGAAGGTGGTTGATTTGTCAGCTTATGCAGGGCAACAAATTTACATTGCTTTTAGAATGCGTTTTACCCAACCTACTACGGCTTTGGGTGGAGACCGTTGGTTAATTGATTCGGTGAGTTTAGTAGAGCGTTGTTTGGTTCCCACCAACTTAAGTGCTACGGGTATAACACAGACCTCTGCAGTTTTAGGATGGAACGGTTCGGCTCCTCAGTATGAAGTAGAAGTAGTTCCGGCTGTGGGTGTTCCAACAGGGACGGGTGTTTTAGTCAATACCAACTCATATACTGCAACAGGTCTGACACCTTCTACGCCTTATGTTTATTATGTTCGTGCCCGATGTGCACAAAGTAATAGTGCTTGGGTGGGGCCGTTTAACTTCACCACAGCAACACCAGGTTTAACCTGTAACTCGGCAATCACTGTACCGGGATTACCCTACAGTACAAACGATAACACAAGTGGCTATGCCGATACCAACGACACCAATCAAGGGGGATCGTGTGGATCGACTACCAACTATATGATTGGTAATGAAGTATACTATGCTTATACACCTACCACTACAGGAGCAATCAGTATTTCAATGACTCCCGGCGCAGCCAACTCTGGTATTTTCGTATACCAAGGATGTGCCAATGTTGGCGTAAACTGTTTGGCGGGAGTTGCCAATACCGGCAATGGTATTCGTAATATTCCTAGTTTGAACGTCACTGCGGGGCAAACCTATATTATTGTATTGTCTTCGGCGGCTGGAACACAAAGTTATTCCTACAACTTAATTATTCAACAATTAAATTGTGCCCAACCGGATGCTTTAAACGCTACGGGGATCACATTAAATGGTGCGACTTTATCTTGGGGGAATCCCGGAGGGGCAACTTCTTGGGAATATGTAGTACAACTTTCAGGTGCTGCTATCCCCGCGGGAGCAGGAACTACAGTGAACACCAATGCTGGAGTTGCTGTAACTGGATTAAACGCAGATACTGCCTATCAATATTGGGTTCGTGCAAATTGTGGCAACGGAACGTTTAGTGCTTGGGCAGGACCTTATATATTCAATACTTTAGTTCCTCCTCCAGCTTGTGGCGGAACGTATACTGACGGCGGAGGTACAGCAGCAAACTATGCCAACAACGCCGATCAAACCGTAACCATTTGTCCTACAGTAGCAGGACAAGTTGTAACAGTGACCTTTACAAACTTTAACGTAGAGGCAACGAATGACGGATTATATGTATTTAACGGTAACTCAACTGCGGCACCGCAAATAGCAAGTGCTAATGGCGCGGGTGCAGTACCTGGCGGTTTACCAGGTGCCTATTGGGGTACTACCAACCCGGGTTCGTTTACCTCTTCAAGTCCTGATGGATGTTTAACCTTCCGTTTCCGAAGTAATGCAACAACCACAGCTGCAGGATGGACGGCCAACGTAACTTGTGCTGCTCCACCAGCCTGTCCGGCGCCATTTTCATTGGCACCTACAGTAGTGTTGGGAACAACAGCAACATTTAACTGGACTAATGGTGGAACAGAAACGCAATGGCAAATTATTGCGTTACCTTGTGGATCGGCTGCTCCAACGGCGGCAACCAACGGAACCGTTGTGAATGCACACCCTTACCAATTAACGGGATTAAACGGATTAACGTGTTATGACGTATATGTTCGTGCCATCTGTGCTGCACCAAACGTAAGTACATGGACCGGACCTGTATCAATTACAACGCAAGTAGCGCCTCCAGCTTGTGGAGGGGTATTCTCTGATCCAGGAGGAAATGGAGACTATGCCAATAATACCGATTCAACAGTTACCATATGTCCTGCAACTGCTGGAAATGTGGTTACCGTGAATTTTACATTCTTTTCAACCGAAGCCAACTGGGACGGATTATATGTATTTAATGGAGCCACAATAACTTCTCCACAGATCCCAAGCGCCAATGGTGCAGGGAATGTACCTGGAGGTTTACCCGGTTCCTATTGGGGAACATTAACCGGCGGAAACTTACCATCGTTTACGTCAACTTCACCCGATGGATGTTTAACATTCCGTTTTAGAAGTGACGGTTCAGTGGCTGGTGCAGGATGGTTAGCTAATGTGATTTGTGCGCCACCTCCAACATGTCCAAATCCGAATACATTAGTTACTTCAGCCGTAACTTCCAATAGTGCAACATTAGCATGGACGAATCCAAATACAGCTACTACGTGGAATGTAATTGCTTTACCTTGTGGGTCGCCTGCTCCAACAACGGCTACTACTGGTTTTACAGTTACAACAACTAATCCACATGTTTTTACAGGATTGACTCCAGATACGTGTTATGATTTATATGTAAGAGCCGTTTGTGCTCCTGGTGATTTAAGCAATTGGATTGGACCAATT
>NZ_JAIXRZ010000002.1 GCF_027484945.1 Flavobacterium sp. | reverse complement strand
CTTTTTAGAAAGTCCTTTACAAGTGTTGTAAAGGACTTTTTTTTGTTTTAAAGGTGCGGCGCAGTCGCTTCGCTCGTGTCGCCGCCTTCTTTTAGTGAGACCCTTCTTGATGAAGGGCCTCATTTTTTTTATCGGTGCGGCGTGTCCCTACGATTGATTGCTTCGCCAGTTCGTCTAAAGACTCGAGTCGCCGTCTTTTTTTAGTGAGAACCTTCTTGATGAAGGGCCTCATTTTTTTATCGGTGCGGCGCAGTCGCTTCGCTCGTGTCCCCGCCTTCTTTTTAGAAAGTCCTTTAAAAGTTTGTAAAAGACTTTTTTTGTTTTATAGGTACGGGAAAATTATAAATTGTAAATTATAAGTTATGAGTGCATAATCCGCGTGAGGGGGCGAAGTGGAAAGCCCACAGCGGAGTGAAATGCAGCGCGGACTTGTAACAAAGCACCCGACCCCGAAGTAAAGCACCGAATTAAATTAACTTCTAACAACGCTTTATATTCGGGGGCACGCCCAAAGCATTTTAAGTAATATTTTAAATTAAATCCAAGGTCCTTTCCAAGGCCATGCCACGACTACCCTTGATTAAAAGTAAGCTAGGTTTAGAAAGTGTGAACGTTTTTTGAAACGCTTCAAAATCAGGATAGAAGTAAAGGTTGGATTGTTGTTTGCGTATCGAATAAAACCATTTTCCAATAAAATGACAAGTTAAATTATTGTCTTCATCCACCAAATCAACAATTGCACGGTGTTCTTCACTACTGGATTCTCCCAACTCAAACATGTCGCCAAGCACTGCAATTTTTGGACATTTTTCTAATTGTATAAAATTCACTAAAGCTAATTTCAAACTACTTGGATTAGCATTGTAAGCATCTAAAAGAATTTCATGTCCGTTTTTTTGTAAAATTTGTGAGCGGTTATTCGTTGGAGTATAATTTTCAATAGCTAATTTTATCGCGCTATCAGGTACTTTAAAGTAATTTCCAATCGTAATTGCTGCACAAATATTCGTAGCGTTGTACAATCCAATTAAATGCGACTGAATGACCTCATTATTATAATTGACCGTAACAAAAGGATTTGCTGAAACTTCAGAAAATTGGATATCCCCTTTTTTTTGTTGAAGACTAAAAGAAAAGTATTGGTGGTTAGAGGCTTTCTCCACTTGAATTGGATCGTCAATATTGATAAAAATCATTTTATCATGTGCGAACAAATGGGTGTACAATTCACTTTTACCCAAAATTACTCCTTCGAAGCCACCGAAACCTTCTAAATGAGCTTTCCCAAAATTAGTAATATATCCATAATCAGGCTCAGCTAAAGAACAAAGAAATTCAATTTCTTTTTGATGGTTAGCACCCATTTCTACAATACCGATTTCGGTTTCTTTTGTAAAGCTTAATAAGGTTAATGGGACTCCAATATGATTGTTGAGATTTCCTTTTGTAGCGATAGTTCTAAATTTTTTAGAAAGTACTGCTGCAATTAATTCTTTAGAAGTGGTCTTGCCATTACTTCCTGTTAGAGCAATAACGGGTAGTCCTAACGTTTTACGATGTAAATGTGCAAGTTTTTGGAGCGTTTCAAGACTATCTGCAACAAGAATTGTACGCTCATCTACAAAATAGTTTGGATCATCGATTATTACATAGGAAGCACCTTTTTCTAGTGCTTCTTGCGCAAAAGTATTCGCGTTAAATCGATCTCCTTTTAGAGCGACAAACATACATTTAGGTTCAATGTTTCGCGTATCGGTACTAATTGAGTCACAGCTTAAAAAAGTAGTATAAATTGCATCTAAATTCATAAGGACAAGTTATAAAAAAAGCCCTAAAAATTAGGGCTTTTTTTATATGAAATAATCAATTATCTTTTATTGCGTGCAGACTTTTTGTGATCTGATTTTGGACCTACACGAGACATTGCACAACGAAAACCAATATAATCAGTTGCCATATCTTGTGGGAAATAACGTCTTTGTGCAGGATCTAACCAATATGCTCTGTCTCTCCATGATCCTCCTTTGTAAACGCGAACATCATCATTAATTAACGTAGAACGTTTATTTGAACGGTCGTATTTACGAATCATATTACCAATTGAATCGACACTAACATTGTGTTTTGGAGAATCATACATTCTCTGGTCATCTTTTAGTTTAGTTTCTGTACCACCACTTTCAGATCCGAAATCAAAATAACGTGTCGATTGTTTGTCACCATCACGATAGTTTTTATGATTACTCTTGTCAAAATTCTGACGTAAGTAGGTTTCTTTTTCATCAACCGCAACTTGAGCTATCTGACCTATGAAATTTCTTGAAATTACTTTTCCATTAGGTAGCGTATCAAATTTCTGCGTTTCAGCCGTAACCAATTCAACTTTACCATCGTCACCAATTTTATTTTTGGTGTAAACGTTACCACGGAAATAGTTGAAATCATTAGCTTCATCATCAACAATAGGACGGTAAACATCAGCTACCCACTCGGCAACGTTACCAGCCATATCATACAATCCAAAATCGTTTGGTGGGTATGATTTTACTTTATTGGTAATATCAGCACCGTCATCAGACCATCCTGCTAATCCACCGTAATCTCCTTTTCCTTGTTTGAAGTTAGCCAATTGATCACCGCGAATTTGACGCTTGTTAGAACGTGTATAACCACCCGACCATGGGTATTTCTTTTGTCCTTTGTAAATATTGTATTCACGCTGTCCAATATCAGCAGCAGCAGCATATTCCCACTCAGCTTCGGTTGGCAAGCGGTATTCGGGTAATATTAAACCCGATGTGCGCTGTGCATATACGTTTTTAGCTTCTTGTGTTTCTCCTTTAGCGTTTTTTGTAGTAGCTTTACCTTTAGAGCCTCTTCTGCCTTTTAAAACTATTTCTTCACTACCACCAAAAGTTTTGCTAGGCGCGGCAAGATACGTTTCTGTATCAAAGGTTGCATCAGCTTTCGCATCTGTAACTTTCGCATCTTTTTTCAAATAACCTTCTCTTTCAAGAATAGCTTCGTTTACACGATTGGTTCTCCATTTAGCGAATTCAGTTGCTTGAATCCAATTAACCCCTACTACAGGATATTCTGCAAAGGCAGGGTGACGCAAATAGTTGTTGGTTTGTGTTTCATTGTAACCTAAACGATCTCTCCAAACTAAAGTATCTGGAATTGCACCTTCGTAAATGTTTTTGTAATTTTCATCTTCTGGAGGGAAAACACGCTTTAACCAATCTAAGTACTCCATGTACATTAAATTAGTTACTTCTGTTTCGTCCATATAAAAGGACTGAACGTGTTGTTGGTTTGGGGAATTGTTCCAGTCGTGCATTGGGTCGTCAGCAACTTTACCCATTGTAAAGGTTCCACCTTCAACCAAAACTAATCCTGGACCAGTTTCTTGTTTTTGGAATTTTGAGGCGTATTGAAATCCTCCTTTTTTGTCGTTAATTTTCCAGCCTGTAGCTTTTGATCCTCCATTAGAGTTCGATTTTTTGCTGCAGCTAGAGAATCCGGCCAGCAAAATTACCGCAAAAAACCATCGCATTGCCATAAATTTGTTTACTTTCATACTCGTTAGTAGGTAATTAATTTTTAGAGGCGCAATATAAGGATTTACCTTTACATTGCAACAACTTTTTTAATATTCTTAAAATTTTGTTACTCTTTGTTAAAACGAACGAAATGATAACTTATTGTATGTACAAAAAAAATAATTTTACAAATTCAAAATATATTTACAATTCAGACGTTTATCCGTACATGAAAAAAATTGCGCTCCTTTTCATTTTTTTATTTTCAGCGGTCATCCAATCACAAAATCAGGGTGAGGTTGCGATAACGTGGTCGCCCAAGAATGTATATACCGAAGGCTTGGTTAATTACCCGATGCCCGTCATAGCAATGCCCGGTTTTCAATGTGATCTTGCTAAGCGTTCGATTTCTTTTCTTTTTAAAGTGCAAGTTCCTACTCTAGTAAATACGTCCGATTTACAAGTTTATGATATCGTCACTGTCCCTATTTCTGAAAATGAATTGGGGTTTTTGGATCGATTGAAAATACCTGCAAATGTAGTGCCGGAGTTAATTTCGTACAATAGTCGTGAAAGAACCTTAGCACAAATCACAATAAATCCCCTCCTAAAAACCCCATCCGGCTATCAAAAGCTTGTTTCTTTTCGTTATCAAATTAACACTGCTAATAAAAGTGTTCAGCAAACAAATGCGGTTCCAGCAATTACCAATTCAGTTTTAGCAACGGGTGTATTCAAGCGTTTTTATGTTGAGAAATCGGGGGTTTATAAATTGACAAAAAGCTTTTTGAATTCATTGGGCCTTCCTGTAAATTCTGCTGACCCACGTAAAATAAAAATTTATGGCAATGGCGGACGTATGGTTCCACTTTCCAATCAAGCCGATTACCCGTTTGATTTGGCCGAAAATGCGGTTCAAATTATAGGCGAAGATGACGGAACTTTTAATGACTCCGATTATATCTTAGTCTACTGCGAAGGCGTCGATAATTGGAGTGAAGAAAATGAAACGCACAACAATTTATATGCTAATCGCTCGTATTATTATGTAACTGTTGGAAACGATTTGGGAAAACGTATTCAAGGTTTATCCCAACCCACATCGGCTCCCAATCAAGTGTATACATCTTTTGATGATTACCAATATCATGAAGTTGATTTGACCAATATAGGCAAGTTAGGACGTATTTGGTTTGGTGAAAATTTTAGTACAGATACGGAACAAGAATTCTCGTTTTCTTTTCCAAACAGCACACCTGCAGCAACCACTAGGGTTCAAATCCATGTTGGAGGTAATTCCTTTTCTTCATCGCGTTTTAATGTAGCAGTAAATGGACAAAATCAAGGCATAATCGGACTAGCGGCGGTAACTCCAAACACAGGAACAGAAGCAGCTCATAATTATTTGAACGCTACGGTGCCAACTTCTCAAAACTATACGGTAAAATTGCAGTTTGATAATGAAGGAGTCCCAACGGCTAAAGGATATTTGGATTATATTATTTTCAAAACGCGAACCAATTTAGTTGGTACTGGCAAACAATATCGCTTTTATGATGCGCTAGCCGCTTCACAAAATGGGGTTGGGGAATTTCAATTTACCAATGCAAGTTCAATTCAGCAAGTTTGGGATATCTCGGATATTTATAACGTGAAAAATGTTGTAAATACAGGTGGATCTTCCTTTTCAGTAAAAATGGATCTAGGTACAGATCGTCGGTTTATCACTGTAGTAGAAGGGGATTTTTATTCACCTTTAAAGGAAAATGTGACTGCTGTAGCTAACCAAGATTTAAAAGGAACCTTATTTTTAGATAATTCGGGTAATTTTAAAGACATTGATTATATTATTGTAACTCCCGATAATCTTAAAGCCCAGGCAGATCAGTTGGCTGATTTTCATCGTTCTTACAGCAATTATAACGTGAAGGTGGTCACTTTGCCAATGATTTACAATGAATTTAGTGGAGGAAAACAAGATATAGGCGGTATTCGCAATATGATGCGGTATATTTATCACAACGCTTCGATCGCTTCAAATCGAGTTAAATATTTAAATCTTTTTGGAGACGCCTCTTTTGATTTTAAAAATCGTATCGCCAATAATACGAATATAGTACCCATTTATCATGCGTTAAACAGTTATTTTTCAGGTGAAAATTCTTTTGCATCCGATGATTTTTTTGCATTAATGGATCCAACAGAAGGGGATCCGATTTTTGGTTTTGCAGCAGATATTGCGGTTGGGCGTATGTTGGTGGCATCACCCCAACAAGCAGCTGAGATGGTCAATAAGGTAATCGAATACCACGATCCAAAGTCGTTTGGAAGCTGGCGTAACAATTATGTTTCGATTGCCGATGATGCCGATAAAAATCCTGATGCTAGTCTGCAAGTCCGCCAAAATGAACTAACCGATGAAATTTATACCCAAAAGCCATTTTTGAATTTCCGAAAAATCTTTTTGGATTCCTATGTGCAACAAACCTCTTCCGGTGGGGACCGTTATCCACAAGCCAAATCCGATTTGAATAATGCCTTTGAAAAGGGTGCTTTAGTGTTTAATTATTTAGGACATGGAGGAGAAGACGGGCTAACTGGTGAACGGCTTTGGGATAAGTTTGATGGTTACAACTTTCAAAATCAATACCGCTATCCTTTATTTATTACGATTACTTGTGAGTTTTCACGATTTGATAATCCGCAACGAGCAACAGCAGGAGAGTATACTTACTGGAATCCAAAAGGTGGTGCTGTTTCAATGATTACTACAGTTCGCTCTATTGGACAATTTCAGGCCGAAAATTTCAATGATAATTTATCGTCTCAATTGTTTTCATACGGGTCCAATACTTATGTTTCAATTGCAGAATCGTTGCGCTTAGCTAAAGCGATGTCCAATAACAATTCAGCCACACGCGTCGTGTTTTATTTAGGTGACCCGGCTTTAAAATTGGCTATTCCCGAACCAAAAGTGGTGCTAACAAAAATAAATGATGTGCCTATTTTGCAATCGACCGATGATTTAAAAGCGTTGAGTACGGTCAAATTAAGTGGCGAAATTCAAAATGAAACGGGAGGGCTACTCACCAACTATTCGGGCACATTGGCTATTAACGTATTTGACAAACCTTTTACCAAAAACGCATTGAATAACGATGGGTACAGTACCCCTTTAGTTTTTTCAAATTTAGGAGAGACCTTATTTCGAGGTAATGTTTCAGTTGCAAATGGATTGTTTGAAGTTACATTTGTAGTCCCTCGTGATATTCGAATTCCTGTCGGCAATGGAAGGGTTAGTTTTTATGCGCAGCAAAATCAAAATGATACCGATAAAACCGGGCACAGTTTTGCCATTCGTGTCGGAGGTGTAAATACAGCAGCTGTAGTCGATGATGTAGGTCCGCGTGTTCGATTATATATGAACGACGAAAGCTTTGTGGAAGGAGGAATTACCAATGATTCACCTTTTTTATTAGCATTTTTAGAAGATGAGCATGGGATAAATACAGCCAGCGGAATCGGACATGATATTGTGGCAATATTAGACGGCGATGAAACCAATCCGTATGTTTTAAATGATTATTATGAAACGGCATTAAATGACTATACAAAGGGCAAAATTCGATTCCCTTTACGTGATTTAGCAAAGGGGATGCATACCCTTACGTTTAAAGCCTGGGATGTATATAATAATCCCGTGATTGCTACGATTAATTTTGTAGTGTCCGACGGGAATGGTATTTCGTTGAGTAATGTGTTGAATTACCCCAATCCCTTTGTTAATTATACCGAATTTTGGTTCAATCACAACCGTCCATTTGAACCACTGGAAGTTCAAGTTCAAATTTTTACCGTTACGGGCAAAATTGTAAAAACAATCAACCAAACCGTAACAACAGAAGGGTTTTTGTCTAGAGATTTAAAGTGGGATGGATTGGACGATTTTGGCTCAAAAATCGGAAAAGGAGTGTATGTCTATAAATTAACCGTGCGTTCTACGGTAAATGGCAACAAAGCAGAAAAAATTGAAAAATTGGTTATACTATAAAAAATACTATATTTGTTAACATTTTAAATTGCAAAAATGAAGAAGATCTTTTGGGTCCTAAGCCTTATAAGTATTAGTTCGACGATTACTGCACAACAACGTGTAATTACAACGGGGGTTCCTTTTTTAATGATTGCTGCCGATGCGCGTTCAGCGGGTATGGGTGACCAAGGAGTTGCTACCTCTCCCGATACCTATGCGCAACAGTGGAATCCAGCTAAATTTGCTTTTGCTACCGATGAGCAAGGACTTTCTATAAATTACACCCCCTATTTAACTCAGTTAGTTAATGATATTTCATTGGGGCAAGTAACGTATTACAACCGAATTAATGACCGTAGTGCCTTTGCAGGGTCGTTGCGGTATTTTAGTTTAGGTGAAATTGAATTGCGCCAAAGTTTTGATGATCCAGCCAATGTGGTGAAACCAAATGAACTAGCTTTTGACGGTTCGTATGCCTTAAAATTGAGTGATCATTTTAGTATGGCAGTAGCGGGCCGCTATATCCGTTCGAATTTACGCATTCCCGATGCCAATACCGACGCGAAATCAGCCAATACTTTTGCTTTTGATGTGGCTGGTTTTTTCCAATCGGAAGAGTTTGCCTTAGAAGATTTTAACGGAAAATACCGTTTGGGTTTTAACTTTCAAAACTTGGGACCAAAAATCAGTTACGACAATGATCAAAATGATTTAAATTCCAATTTTATTCCTGCCAACATGCGTTTAGGTGGTGGCTTTGATTTTGTGTTGGACGAGTACAACAAAATTTCAATAAATGCCGAAATTGCAAAATTATTGGTGCCAACTCCTCAAGTAGGCTTTAATAATGGGGAATACAATGGTAATGATATGAATGGTGACGGCACTGTAGATTCTGTCGATATGCAGTTAGCAACGGAAGACTATAAACGGATTAATTGGGTTTCTGGAATCTTGCAATCCTTTGGGGATGCTCCGGGTGGGTTTTCAGAAGAATTGAAAGAGGTCAATTATTCCGTTGGTACAGAATATAACTATCAAGATTCCTTTGCGATGCGTTTGGGTTATTTTAGTGAAAATAAAGACAAAGGAGGACGTAAGTTTTTTTCCCTAGGTGCTGGGTTTAAATACAGTATTGTTAAAGTAGACGTATCCTACCTATTCTCGGCTAGTCAGGTCAAGAATCCGTTAGAGAACACCTTGCGGTTCTCGTTGTCCTTTAATTTTGGAGATAAATATGACGATTATTAGTAGTTAAAAAGCATTATAAACGATCCAAATTTCAATTTTGAAGTTTGGATTTTTTTTCCATTGTATCGAATGAAAGAGATTAAAATAGAAACTCGATTTGATATATTTGAATCGCAAGCACAACTGCCAGAATCCATTCATTCACTCATGGAATCGGCAATCGAAATTCGAAAAAAGGCCTATGCACCATATTCGCATTTTCGTGTAGGAGCTGCTTTGTATTTGGATAACGGAGAAGTCGTTGTGGGATCCAATCAAGAAAATGCGGCCTATCCATCGGGTTTGTGTGCAGAACGGGTTGCGATTTTCCAAGCGGGTGCTTTGTATCCAGAAGCAAAGATTCTACAGATTGCAATTAGTGCAGCTTCAGATTCAAATCCAACACTAGTGCCAATTCCGCCTTGTGGTGCCTGTCGCCAATCCATTGCAGAATATGAAATTCGTCAAAAAGAGGCGATTGAAATTTATTTTATGGGTGTTGAAGGGACTGTTTATAAATCAAATTCTATAGCAAATTTGCTCCCCTTAACATTTGATCCAAGTGCTTTGTGAGCTATATCGATGTAGTTGATTGTTAGTAGAAATTTCGATTGTAAATTCTATATTTTTAAGGCATTAAATTTTTACTTCTACAATCATTATTCTATTTTTGCATTCCAATTAGCCTTCAAAAATTTCTTTTTCAAAGGCTAGGGTCATTAAAAAATTGTAAAACGCAGTAATTCAGTCATAATGAAAGCAATTACCAAAGAAGTTTACTTTAAATGGTATGAAGATATGCAGTTCTGGAGAAAGTTCGAGGACCGTTTAGCCGCTGTATATATTCAACAAAAAGTTAGAGGTTTCCTTCATTTATATAATGGACAAGAAGCAGTTTTAGCGGGTGCTTTACACGCAATGGACTTGTCTAAAGATAAAATGATTACCGCCTACCGTAACCACGTTCAACCGATTGGAATGGGTGTGGATCCGCGAAAAGTAATGGCCGAGTTGTATGGAAAAGTCACAGGTACATCCAAAGGAATGGGTGGCTCTATGCATATTTTTTCAAAAGAGCATGGTTTTTACGGTGGTCATGGTATCGTAGGTGCGCAAATTCCGGTAGGAGCTGGTATGGCTTTTGCTGATCAATATTTTGAAACGGGTGGTGTTACGCTAACCTATTTTGGTGACGGTGCAGCGCGTCAAGGTTCGCTCCACGAAACCTTCAATATGGCTATGACATGGAAATTACCTGTAGTATTTATTTGTGAAAACAATGGATATGCAATGGGTACTTCTGTAGAACGTACCGCTAACCACACCGATATTTGGAAATTGGGATTAGGGTATGAGATGCCTTGTGGTCCAGTTGATGGAATGAATCCGGTCAAAGTAGCAGAAGCAATGCATGAAGCCATTGAAAGAGCAAGACGAGGCGATGGACCAACATTTTTAGAAATGAAAACGTACCGTTACCGAGGGCATTCCATGTCGGATGCGCAATTGTACCGTTCAAAAGACGAAGTAGAAGAATACAAAAAAATAGACCCTATTGTGCAGGTATTGGAAATTATCAAAGCGAATGGTTATGCAACCGATGCCGAAATCGAAGCGATTGACGAGCGAGTGAAAAATTTAGTCGATGAGTGCGAGCGTTTTGCAGAAGAATCACCATATCCAGAAGTACAACAATTGTATGATGTTGTCTATGAAGAACCTAATTATCCATTTATACCTCATAAAATTTAAGCAATTATGGCAACAATAATAACGATGCCCCGCTTGAGCGACACAATGACTGAAGGTACTGTGGCGACTTGGTTGAAAAAAGTGGGTGATACAATTAAAGAAGGGGATATCCTGGCAGAAATTGAAACCGATAAAGCAACAATGGAGTTTGAATCATTCAATGCTGGGGTACTTTTACATATAGGAATTCAAGAGGGACAAGCAGCTCCTGTAGATTCATTATTGGCAATTATCGGCCAGCCAGGTGAAGATTTTAGTGCTTTATTAAGTAGCGGATCTCCAGCTCCATCAGCTCCTTCGGTAGTAGAAGATGCAATTTCGACTCCAGAAGCAGTTGCAGCACCCGCAGGAATTCAAGTGATTACCATGCCTCGTTTGAGCGATACGATGACCACAGGTACTGTAGCTACTTGGTTAAAGAAAGTGGGAGATACAGTAAAAGAAGGCGATATCCTTGCCGAAATAGAAACGGATAAAGCAACCATGGAGTTTGAATCGTTTCATTCGGGAACTTTATTATATGTTGGAATTCAAGAAGGTGAATCGGCTCCTGTTGATCAAGTGCTTGCAATCATTGGTCCTGCGGGTACAGATGTTGCGGCATATGCACAATCGTTATTGGCAACGGCTGGAACTGTTCAAACTCCAGTAGCTGCTGAATCGGTTGCACAGCCTGCCTCAGCTGCAGCAGTTGATACACCACAAGTGCAGGATGATGGACGTATTTTTGCTTCTCCTTTGGCACGTCAAATTGCTAAGGAAAAAGGAATAGATATCAAACAAGTCAAAGGTTCTGGTGAAAACGGACGTATCGTAAAAAGTGACGTCGAAAACTTCACGGCAATACCTGTAGCGACAGCAACTGCTTCAAATCCAGCTGAAACGGTTGTAAAACCTTTTGTTCCTGCTGGTGCAGAATATTCAGAGCAAATTAAAAATTCACAGATGCGAAAAACTATTGCGCGTCGTTTGTCGGAATCGATTTTCACCGCTCCACATTTCTACTTAACTATAGAAGTTGCTATGGATGAAGCGATGAAATCGCGTAGTGTAATCAATTCGGTTCCCGATACCAAAGTGTCTTTTAATGATATGGTTATCAAAGCTTGTGCAATGGCTTTAAAAAAACATCCAAAAGTGAATGCCCAATGGAATGATGATGCGATCACGATCAACCATCATGTGCATATTGGTGTGGCTGTGGCTGTAGAGGATGGATTGGTTGTTCCCGTTTTACGTTTTACCGATCAAATGGGATTGTCTCAAATTGGTAGTGCTGTAAAAGATTTAGCTGGAAAAGCCCGAAACAAAAAATTACAACCAACCGAAATGGAAGGAAGTACGTTCACCGTTTCTAATTTAGGGATGTTTGGAATTACAGAATTCACTTCCATTATCAACCAACCGAATGCGGCAATATTGTCGGTAGGAGCAATAATCCAAAAACCGGTGGTACGCGATGGACAAATTGTTGTGGGACATACGATGAAAGTTACTTTAGCTTGCGATCACCGTTCGGTTGATGGCGCAACGGGTGCTGCATTTTTACAAACATTACGTGCCTATTTAGAACATCCGGTTACGATGTTGGCCTAATCGTTTATATAATAAATAAAAAAACCTGCTTTAAAAGGCAGGTTTTTTCGTTTTATTCGGTACGCTTCTATTGGGTATTGCTGGTTGCAATCACAAATTTTAATTTGTTTTTAACCCCAATTTGCAATACATCAACCAAATCTTGAACTTGAAGGTTATATGGGATTCGCACGACTATCGTTTCGTCGGCTCCGGGCGTTACTTTTGACATTAAAGCGGTTTCCAATTGATCAAAAGCCACTTCTTCTTTATCTAAGAAATACTTTTTCTCTTCGGTTACCGAGAGACTTATCAATTGTTTATTGGTCTTTTCATTGTTTTTAGATTTCGGCAACGTCATTTTTATAACGTTCGGGTTTGCCAAAGTAGAAATAATCAAAAAGAACAACAACAAGAAAAACATAATGTCGCTCAAAGAGGATGTGGCGACTTCTGCGTGAAAGCGTTTATTTCGTCTTACCATTTGGACGTTGAATTATGTTGACAAATTCTAATACTTGTTTTTGAATGCTTAATACAAAGCTGTCGATTTTACCATTGAATAAATGATAGGCTGAATAGGCTATAATCCCTACAACCAATCCCGCTCCGGAGCTGATCATTTTTTCATATAAACCTCCAGAAATATTTCCGATACTGATGTCTTCGGTTTGTGAAATGCTATAAAAAATTTTGATTACCCCCGAAATAGTTCCAATAAAACCAAGTGTAGGAGCAATACCAGCAATTAGACCCAATTGACCTAATTTTTTCTCCATTTCTCCAACTTCAATATTGGCAGCCCGCTCCATATTGGATTCAATTTCGGCAATTGGACGACCAATGGTTAAAATCCCTTCACGCAATACATAACTTGAAGCGGTATTGTTGCGTTCGGTATATGCAACCGCACGATTTAATTCACCTTCATTCAAAGCCTCTCGAACATCCCGAGTTAAGTTAGGATCAATTTTCGACCGTTTACTAATATACATATACCGTTCGATAATCACATACAAGGTATAAAATAGCAATAGTGCAATTGGAATTAGAAAAAATCCCCCTTTGGTCACAAATTCTAAAACAGAAATTTCTTTAACGGCCACAGTGTTTTCGACTACTGCTCCAGTTGCTTGTGCAATCGTGTCGTTTTGAACTTGAAGAAAAAATAGGTTCATAATGGTTCTTTTTGTTATTAGTATTGGAATTATTCTCAATTTTGCCTTAAAGATAAAAGCAGTTACAATACTAAACTAAATTTTTTGTAATTTATTTCATCTCAAAAATTAGTTATTAAAAAAGTAATGAACTACACCGAAACCGTTCAATGGATGTTTAACCGCTTGCCCATGTTTCAGCAAGTTGGAAGTGCAGCCTATAAAGAAGACTTAACCAATACAATAGCATTTGCAAACCATATAGGTAATCCCGAAAAAAGGTTGCGTTGCATTCATGTAGCGGGTACCAACGGAAAAGGGTCAACGTGTCATTTATTAGCCGCTGTATTGCAAGAGGCAGGATACAAAGTCGGATTATTTACCTCGCCACACTTAAAAGATTATCGCGAACGAATTAAAGTAAATGGGGAAATGATTTCAGAGTCATTTGTTGTTGATTTTATAGCTGCACATCAACAATTTTTAGAAGCCCAACAATTAAGTTTTTTCGAAATGACGGTCGGACTTGCTTTCACCTATTTTGCACATGCAAAGACAGACATCAATGTGATTGAGGTAGGAATGGGTGGACGTTTAGATGCTACAAACATTATTACCCCTTTAATTGCTGTTATCACCAATATTGGATTAGATCACACCCAGTATTTAGGAACAACACTACCGGCTATTGCAAACGAGAAGGCCGGAATCATAAAGCCGGGTGTTCCGGTTGTTATTGGAGCTTATATCCCTGAAACACGATCCGTTTTTGAATCCAAAGCAGTCCATGCAAACGCATCAATTTTTTGGGCTTCAGATGAGCAATTACAAACCTATCCCTCTATTTTAAAAGGCGCTTACCAAGAGGCCAATAAGAAAACCGTACAACAAACACTAGCAGTTTTGCAAAAGACGGGCGCAATTCAAGTGAGTAGCAAACAGATTCAAGCGGGTTTTGCTAATGTAGTAGTAAATACCGGTTTACAAGGGCGTTGGCAAATCTTGGGTTTACAACCTAAAATTATTGCCGATACAGCCCATAATGCACATGGATTGCAAATGGTTATGCAACAGTTAAATGCCGAATCAAAAGACCATTTACACCTTGTTTTAGGAGTGGTCAATGATAAAGATTTAGAGGGTATACTGCCATTATTTCCAAAAAATGCACACTATTATTTTTGTAAGCCAAATGTTCCGCGAGGCCTTGATGCTACAATTTTGCAAAAAACAGCCAGTCAATTTGGATTAATCGGTGCAGTATATAATTCCGTGTCAGAAGCTTACCGTGAAGCATGTAAACAAGCAAGTCCAAATGATGTTGTTTTTGTTGGGGGAAGCACATTTGTAGTGGCCGAACTTTTTTGATTTTTTTTCAAAATTTTCTTGCAGAAACAAAAAACAGTAGTATATTTGCAACCGCAATCAAGCACTAATCGGGCGATTAGCTCAGCTGGT